>NZ_BPFJ01000002.1:600000-760548 GCF_019972115.1 Sulfurovum sp. TSL6
GGGGATCGTATATGAGATCATGCAAAAATATGATAAAGCCAAAGAGGTCTTAGGGCCTCTGAATATGTTAGGAGAAGAGACAAGGTCACTTGAAAAATTCCTGGATTTTTCAGAACTCCTTGCAAATAAAACCTTATCCATACCTGATAAAGTACAGAAACTCAAACAGATATTAAAAGAAGAACCAAGTCTCTATAGACACATCATCAAAGCGCTTTTACAGCTTGATACCAAAAGTGCCTGGGAGAGCATTGATCCTGAACGTATCAAAGAGCTTCTTGACATCCTTTGGTTCTTACCGAATTCACAACTCGATTTGGATATAATCACGTCAAATAAACAGTTGCAAACACTTTACTATGCGAAAGGTTATCTGCAAGAACCTGCAACCCAAAGTGGTATTTTTAGTATAGATATGTTAGCAACAGCAAAACAAAATGGCTTTGAAGAGGGAGATTTGGTTTTCTCTTATCTCTGTCAAAAATGTAAACAGAGTTTCCCTGTTTCTTTCAAACGCTGTCCAAATTGTATGGCGATAAATTCTGTTAAAGTTGAGGAAAAAATTGCAAAATCAAGTCCGAAAACAGATTACTCTTTACTCTGATGGTTCTAGTCTGGGAAATCCTGGCCCTGGTGGCTATGGAGGCATCTTGGAATTTAAGGGGGCCCGTAAAGAGTACTTTGGCGGAGATTCCCATACCACCAACAACCGAATGGAACTTCGAGGGGTGATAGAGGGGCTAAAGCTTCTTAAAGAACCTTGTGATGTAGAGATCATCTCTGACAGTTCTTATGTGGTCAAAGCCATCAATGAATGGTTAGAAGGCTGGGTGCGCAAGAACTTTTCCAAGGTAAAGAATGTAGACTTATGGAAAGAGTATATTGAAGTATCGAGTCCTCACAATGTACGTGGCACATGGGTCAGAGGACACAATGGTCATCCGGAAAATGAACGTTGCGATGAACTGGCCCGTAACGAAGCAGAAAGAATAAAATTAACACTATAGGAGAAATTTATGAATGATTACAGTCAACTGGAAGCACGACTGAACTATACATTTAAAAACAAGCAATTGATTATTGAGGCTTTGACACATAAAAGTTACAAAAAGCCTTACAATAATGAGCGGCTTGAATTTTTGGGAGATGCCGTACTGGACCTCATTGTAGGAGAGTATCTTTTCAGCAAGTTCCCCAATTCAAATGAAGGGATACTTTCAAAGATCCGTGCTTCACTTGTCAATGAAAGCGGTTTTACACTTTTAGCAAGGAAACTGGACCTTGGTTCCTATATCTACCTTTCATTGGCAGAAGAGAACAACAATGGTCGCAACAAACCCTCATTACTTTCTAATGCCTTTGAAGCGATCATCGGGGCTATTTACCTTGAAGCCGGTTTAACTACGGCCAAAGAGATATCTATCAAACTCTTAGAAGAGTGTCATCCAAAAATAGACCTTGACTCTCTCTCAAAAGATTACAAAACTGCTTTACAGGAACTCACACAGGCAACCCACGGAGTCACACCCAACTATACGCTTTTGGACTCTTCGGGTCCAGACCATAAAAAAGAGTTTGTCATTGCAGTGACACTCGATGACAAGACCATTGCGACAGCAAAAGGTAAAAGTAAAAAAGAGGCACAACAAAAAGCAGCCGAACTTGCATTAAAGGAATTAAAAGCATGAATACCTTTGGAAAAAAACTCACCCTCACGACGTTTGGCGAATCTCACGGTAAGGCCCTTGGCTGCATACTTGACGGTGTACCTGCCGGGCTGAAGATAGATGAGGCATTTATACAAAGTGAACTGGACAGAAGAAAACCCGGTAAATCCAAATTGGAGACAGGGCGTAAAGAAGCAGATAAAGTGGATATCCTTTCTGGTACATTTGAAGGTGTGAGTACAGGTACCCCTATCGCTATGATCATCTTCAACACCAATCAAAAATCCAAAGATTATGAGAATGTCAAAGACCTCTTCCGTCCCGGACATGCAGACTTTACCTACTTTCACAAATATGGGTTAAGAGATTACCGTGGCGGTGGAAGAAGTTCGGCCAGAGAAACTGCTGCACGTGTGGCAGGCGGTGCCATCGCGAAACTGATGCTTAAAGAGTTGGGTGTTTCTATACAGAGCGGTCTCTGTGAAGTCGATGGTATCAAAGGATCTGTACAGGATTTTGAATATGCAAAAAGTTCCAAGATGTACGCCCTTGACCCTGCACAAGAAGCGGCACAGGAAGCTGCGATCCTCGCAGCGAAAGAGAACCATGACTCTGTAGGCGGTGTGGTACTTACGACTGCCACAGGTGTACCCATAGGACTGGGTGAGCCACTCTACTACAAACTCGATGCCATACTTGCAGAAGCCATGATGGGTATCAATGCAGCCAAAGCAGTAGAGATAGGAGATGGTGTTGCCAGTACCCACCTAAAAGGGAGTGAGAATAATGACGAAATTACCTTGGACGGTTTTACTTCCAACCACTCAGGCGGTATGCTCGGAGGTATCTCCAATGGGGATACGATCGTTGTGAAGACACACTTCAAACCGACACCCTCTATCTTTCAAGAGCAACAGACCATCACAACGCATGATGAAGAGGTCAAATGTAACCTCAAAGGAAGACATGACCCTTGTGTGGCTATTAGAGGTGCTGTGGTATGTGAAGCCATGATGGCACTGACACTCGCTGATATGACCCTGTTGAATATGGGCAAAAAGATGGACCACCTCACTGCTATTTACAAAGAGTATTAATGGGCCGGAAAAAATTAGGTTTTGGATTACTTGTACTGATCATTGTTACCGTACTCTATTATTTTAATCATACGGAAAACGTTCAAAACCTAAACACATTACAAAAAGCTCTCAATCTGCAGCTCACGGATATACAAACAAATGGATTTACCGTCTCGGACAGACAGATTAAAAAAGATACTGAACACTTTGTGATCCAAATCAATGATCCCCAAAAAGCTGCTCTGTTTTTAGCTCAAAAGGGGATTCGGCTTACTGTTGAAGAAACAAAAGAGCTCAAAGGTATACAGATAGGTACTGATGTGACATACTTAAAAGATATGATCGCTTTGGAAGTATATCCGCTTACCCTGCCAACCTATTTATCTACAGCCTTCACTACTGAAAATGACAAAAAAGTCTTAGCACAGCTCAAAGATATGATCAAGAAAAAAATATTCCTTATGCATGTCGATATCGTCCATAGTACTACTACCTTCAAAGGGTATGTGAAAGATATTAACGAACGAATAGAAGGAGAGAAAGAAGTTAAACTCATACTCCAGGGACTGCACTTTTCAGGAGATATCAAAAAAGAAAAAATCGTTAAATATATGCAGAGATTTGAGACACTTCACCTCTATATGAGTGATGCGCTAAACAGAACGATCTCCGGGTATCAAAGCCATTATGAACTTACAGGAACAACGGCTTATGATTATATGACAGACTACAGCATAAAGAAAATAGAGATCGATGAGGAAGCTGAAGGTACCCTCCTTGCAGATACAATGGTTCTACACTCAACATCCACTGTAAAAGATGGTCTGGCTACAGAAACGCTCAAAGCAAAGATAAAAAATCTTGAACTCCTCTTTGAAAAAGAAAAATTTGCGATGCATACATTACACATGGATATGAATATAAGTAACATTGATGTAGATACGTCGGAGAAACTACAAAAAACAGATCCAAATAAAGAAAAAGAGTTAGGTGCACAGTTAGAGGCACTCGCTTCAAATAAGATGCATCTTGCAATCCCCATGCTTTCTGTTAAGAAAGTCACACTTCATGGGAAAGAGATGTATGGATTTACCCTGAAGGCTACATTGCAACTAGATGAATCTTTGGATATTTACCGTTTAGGCATGAAACCAAAACATGTCCTACAACAAATAGATGGGGATTTACACCTATCCTTTTCGAACGAGATGCTTACTATGCTCAAAGAAGATCCAGAATTCATGATAGGATATATGATGTATAGACCGAAAAGATCAGAGGGTCAAAGGATCTATCATATCAACATTATGGATGGTTCCGTCAAGATAAACGGCAAACTTTTAGAATTTTAATACCGGGTCATCCAAACCTTTCACTCTAAACGTTTTACGATGCATTTCACACCGGTCATATTTGAGTAAAGCCTCAATGTGGGCTTTGGTCCCGTACCCTTTATGTTTCTCAAAGCCGTATTCTGGATATTTTTTTGCCATCTCTATCATCTCTCTGTCATGCGTGACTTTCGCCAAGATACTAGCGGCACTCACTTCAGCTACTTTCGTATCTGCTTTGACCATCGTGCTAATATTTTCAACACCGAAAGTGCTGTTTCCGTCAAAAAGATACTCAACACCAGACAAATGCTTCTGTATACTTTGTAAACCTGCCTGTAAACATTGAGAGATACCCATTTCATCGACCTCTTTGGCTGAAAAAGAGACGATGTGATACGCTGAATTTTCGATCACCATCGGATAAAGTGCTTCACGCTTTTTCTCTGTCAGCTTCTTTGAATCCATCAACCCCTCAATAGGTTTTTTCAACACCACCCCCGCTATCACCAATGAACCAGCCAAAGGACCACGGCCTGCTTCATCTATGCCGCATAATGGTTTACTGTGCATCATTTAAAAGAGTCAAAAACTCTTTCCCGTAACGTTCAAATTTCACTTCCCCAATTCCGTGTACTTCCAGCATGGCTTCTTTATCTTGCGGGACCTTCATACTCAAGTCTTTTAAAGTCTTGTCTGAAAAAACGATATAAGGAGGAATACCTTTTTCCGAAGCGATCTGTGTACGTAAGTCACGAAGCCTATCATACACTTCTACATTATAATCATCAAAATAGGTTACTTTCTTTTTCGTCGCCGCTTTTTGTACAGTCAGCCTCTCTTTTTTGAGTTCAATCTGATGTGCACCTTTGATCACTTCTATACCAAAAGCTGTCAACCGATAGACTTTGAATTCACCTATCTCCACCGCATTCAATTCCAACAACTTGTCACCTATTGTCAACCATTGCGATTTACTGTACTCATCTCCTATACCATAGACAGAAAGCGTATCATGCCCATTTTGCAGTACTCTCTGCTCTTTACTCCCTTTCAATACATCTATCACGTAATGTAAACCAAAATTCTGATCCGTACGTAAGATAGTCGAGAGCAACATACGTGCAGCTGTGGTAATGTCTATCTTTTCACTTTCAGGTGCCGTACAGTTGTCACATTTGTCTCCACACGTTTCCATGCGGTCATCAAAATAAGCAGCAATACTCTGATGCCTGCAATTCTCAGAATTGGCAAAACGGACCATACTGTCAAGCTTGTTGAATGCGTGTTGTTTGTAAGGTGTCTCCGGCAGGTCTTCTATAAACATTTTTTGCTGCACGATATCCTGCGCCGAAAAGAGCAAGAGTGTCTCAGAGGCTAATCCATCTCTACCAGCGCGTCCTATCTCCTGATAATAGTTTTCCAATGTCTTTGGCATGGTCATATGTACCACAAAACGGATGTTACTCTTGTCTATCCCCATACCAAAAGCAATGGTCGCAACCACTATCTGTACCCTGTCGGCCACAAAATCGGCATACGTACGGTTCTTTTCTTCAGTAGGAAGTCCAGCATGATACGCTTTGGCTTCGATACCTTTGCTTTGCAAAAAGTGTGCTACCGCTTCTGTAGACTTTCTTGAAAGTGTATAGATGATACCAGACTCATCTGTATGAAGCTTCAAAAACTCCATCAACTGTGCCCGACCATCTTTGATACGGTGTCTTGCATTAATGGTCAAATTGTCACGGAAGAGTGACCCTCTCACACGTTTAGGATCCTGTAATCCCAGATTGCTGGCGATGTCACTCTCAACTGCATGTGTTGCGGTTGCAGTAAATGCTGCTATAGGTGTGGTTGCAAACTGCTCTTTGAGTAAAGAGAGACGTCTATAATTTTCTCTGAATTCATGCCCCCATTCACTCACACAGTGTGCTTCATCGATCACAAAAAAGTTGATGGGAAGTTGATGGAGCAAGTTGAGGAAATAGGCATTGGTAAGACGTTCGGGTGCGACATAAAGCAGTTTTATCTCACCGGCTCTCAGACGTGCTTCTATCTTTTGACTCTCCTCAAGATTCTGCATAGAAGAGAGCATCTCTGCAGCAATGCCATTTTCCTTAAGAGCGACTACCTGGTCATGCATCAGTGCCAACAAAGGAGAGACCACCACAGTAATGCCTTCCATCAGAAGTGTAGGAAGCTGGTAACAGAGTGATTTCCCGCCACCCGTAGGAAGGATCATCAAGACATCCTGCTTTGCCAAAATAGCATCCACTACCTCTTCCTGCAAAGGTCTAAACGCGCTGTGTCCGAAATAGTGTTCAAGGGTTTCTAATTTATTCATACTGGAAGTGTAGCGTGTCTAAGGTCAAAGAGAGGAAAAACATGTCAAATTGTCATGTTTTTATAAAAAATGTTACCATTCAAATTGTGCCGTGACCGAAGGGAGGAAATGCCCTTTGGGTACATGTTTTTAAGAGAACTTATACCCTACTCCCCATACTGGATGGAAATAATTCTGCTCATTGTTGGGATCGATTTTATTTTTAAGCCGGTTAATAGCAACATTTACCGCATTGTCATTGACCCCTTCTCCATCAGATCCCCATACCTCATCACGAAGGAGATCTCTTGTCAGTGCTTTATCTATATTTTTCATAAAGGTATGCAGCAAATTAAACTCAAGGTTGGTAAGAGGGACAATCTGTCCGCCAATAGTAAGATCTTTTTTTTCCAGATCTATCGTAAGTGATTTATACTTGATACATTGCTGTTTTTGAAGAGCACCGGAACGCTTAAGTAGTGCTTTGACTCTTAGTGTCAGTTCTTTAGGCGAAAAAGGTTTACTCATATAGTCATCACCGCCTGCCTCAAATCCCTCTTCAAGTTCAGACTCTTTATCTTTGGCAGAAAGGAATATCACAGGAATATCATAACCTATTTCTCTAAGATAGGCTACAAAATGACTCCCCTCCATTCCAGGAAGATTACGGTCAACAAGCATAAGAGAAGGGGTTTCCTCTTCTAAAAACTGCTCTACATTTTCTGTAGAAAGAAAGCCGGTCACAGTATACCCCTCTTTACTCAAATGATACTCTATAAGTTCTAAGATATCTTCTTCATCTTCGATAATAACTATTTCTATATTTTCATTTTGCATGCATGTATTATAACATACACTGCATAGTTTCTATTTAGAGTTTTCCGCCCATGCGTGCAAATATCACACGCTGTGACACACTTTCTAAACGGTCTATGATCTTAAGGTTTTTACGTATGTATTTCAAAAGGTTAAAATATTCTTCTGCAAACCCATCCGCACTACCTATTTGTTGTATGACATCTTTTTCAAGCAGCGTATAGATATCATCTGTTTTACTGTATTCCACATCTATTCTCGCAGCTAATGCCTTTATGTGGTCATTATCATCAAACGTTTGCAACATTTCAACCGTATAGTCAAAAGAGTTAAGTGTACAACGGTTAATTCTTAATGAATCTTGGATCAGTTGTATCATCTTTTCATTTTTTTCCAGGAGCATACTTTGCATATTTTTAAGATAATTATTGATATTTGCATGAATACGGTTCAGAGCTGAAGTAATTTTAAGATAAGAGACCAGTTCTCTTAGATCTCTTGCTTCGGGTGTATATTTTGCAAAGATCAGTACGATATCATTGTCTATTTTCTCTGTCTCTTGACTAATATCTTTCAGTCTGCTTCTCGCTTCATCCAACTTCACTGCATCTGTAGCCTGAAGTGCTTCAAGTCCCTCTTTATTTGCTGTTGCAAGCCCTTCTAGTACACTAAGCACATCAGCTCTTACAGAAAGTCTTGCCTCTTGATATCCTGGTAACATATTTTATCCTTTATCCAAATCTTTTTTCTTTTTGCTCACTTCTACTCCAACAGACTGATACAGGAAATCACTAAATGATTTCTCGTAAAAGTTTGCCTCTGGCAAATAGATTTATCCAAATCTACCTGTGATGTAATCTTCTGTCAACTTCTCTGAAGGGTTCAAAAAGATCTTATCTGTTTTGTCATACTCTATCAGATCGCCCAGATACATAAACGCCGTATAATCACTTAAGCGACTGGCTTGTTGCATATTGTGTGTCACGATCACCACGGAGACATCTTTCTTAAGCTCCGAGATCAACTCTTCTATCGCCCCTGTTGAGATGGGGTCAAGTGCAGAGGTTGGCTCATCAAAAAGTAAAACCTCCGGCTTAAGTGCTACCGCCCTCGCGATACATAGCCTCTGCTGTTGCCCTCCACTGAGTCCAAGTGCACTTTTGTTCAGTCTGTCTTGTGTCTCTTTCCAAATAGCTGCATCTTTAAGGGCTTTTTCTACACGCCCCGCTATTTCAGTCTTATCTTTTACCCCTGACAGTCTCAATCCATAGGCCACATTATCAAAGATACTCATAGGAAACGGTGTGGGTTTTTGAAAGATCATCCCCACTTGTTGACGCAACTTGATGAAATCATTCTCTTTTTTAAGATCCAAGATATTTTGTTTTTCATCATTACCGCCATAAAGATTGATCTCACCTTCATAGCTGTTTCCAGGGTAGAGATCATGGATACGGTTCATGGCACGTAAAAGTGTGGATTTACCACAACCACTAGGACCGATCATCGCTGTAATTTTATTTTTCTCTATAGGAAGATCGATCTTCTTTAATGAAGGTTCATCCACACCTGCATAGGTAAAATAAAAATCTTTAATATCCATTATAATGTTATTTTCTGCCATGTTATTTTCTGACCTTTTCTATTATTTTTTATTTCTTGTCATATATCGACCGAATAGATTGATACATAACACAATGACTGTAAGCACAAAAGATGCTGCCCATGCCAACTCCCGACTCTCCGCATCCGGATAGGTCGCAAGGTTGTAGATACTCACTGTAAGAGAGGGAAACTGCTCGGTGAGGTCCATCGTGAAAAACTGGTTATTCGCCGATGTAAAGAGCAATGGTGCAGTCTCTCCGATAATACGTGCAAATGAGAGTAAAACACCTGTCGTTATCCCTACTTTAGCCGCTTTGATCACTATCTGTAAAATGATCTTGTGTTTGCTCCCACCCAAAGCGATACCCGCTTCTCTGAGTTCCTTAGGAACCAATGCCAGCATGTTATCCGTAGTGCTGATGATGATAGGTATCATCATAATGGCCAATGCAACGATACCTGCCCAACCGTTATACCCGCCAAAAGGGTCAACAAACAAAGCAAAAACAAATACACCAATGACAATGGATGGTGCTGACATCATCACATCACTAAGATTTCTTATAACAGAGGCCAACTTGCCATTGTTACTATATTCTCTAAGATAGATACCTGCCATCATGCCAAGGGGAACTGCTATTGCACTTGCCATAAGTGCCATAGTAAACTGCCCTATAAGAAGGTTTCTAATTCCTCCTTCTACCAAGTCGTTGGTAAAAGTATTAAAATGCAGACTTGTGATGCCTTTATAGCTCAAAGTTACAAGTATCCAAAATAAAAAACCTATGCCTATCACTGCGGAAAGCGTCGAGAGGATTAAAATGATTTTATTGAGTATGAGTCTATTCATGATGCTCTCCTTTTCATACTGTTTTTCTTCCAAGGAAATAAAATTTCGCTATAGAAATAATGGCAAAACTGACTACAAATAAAATAAGTGCCAGATAATACATACTGCTCATCTCAAGGTCTTGCGCTTCTGCAAAGTTATTTGCAAGTAATACCGGGATGGAAGTCGTAGGATCCGTTATTCTACTTGGTATGCTCATAACCGAACCGATAAGGAATGCCACTGCCATCGTCTCACCCAACGCACGTCCAAGCGCCAAGATAATTGAACCGATGATCCCTCCCTTAGCATAAGGCATGATGACATCCTTGATCACTTCAAACTTCGTTGCACCCATAGCATATGCTGACTCTTTAAGAACAGAAGGTGCGGTGTTCATGGCATCTCTTGTGATCGCTGCCATAAAAGGAATGATCATGATCGCCAAAACGATTCCCGCAGTCAATAACCCTACCCCATTTCCTCCTACTGTTGCCTGTACAATAGGGGCAAAGTAAAAAAGTCCCCACATGCCATAAATGATACTTGGAATGGCTGCCAGTAATTCGATGGCTATCGAAACAGGCTTTACCAGTTTTTCAGTCGCGATCTCTGTTAAAAATATAGCTATCCCCATCGCCAATGGTGTTGCAATGGCCATAGCAATAAGTGTGCTAAGCAAGGTACCGATGATAGGTATATATCCGCCAAAGATACCGCCTTCATCATCTTCATCTGCTTCCCAGGTTTCATTGTACAAGAAATCAAAGCCAAATTCATGTAATGCATCTTGTGCATAAGAAAAAAGTACTGCAAAGATCCCTACAAGAATAAAAAAGGAGAGTGTTGCAGAGAAAAAAGAGAAATTCTTAAAGAGTTTACCACCCATATATTGCCTTCGTAATTAATTGGAAAAGATTGTAATCAAAGTTGGTTACATTTTAATTACAAATTATATCTATTATACTATAACAAATTCAAGGTGTAGGATAATAAATTGATGTGTGAAGAAGCTCTCCAAGTGGAGAGCTTAAGGTTATGTGGTTTCTAAAACGTTTTATTTAATGTTTTTAGCTTCCCAATATTTTCTAATTTCATCTTTAGTCGATGCAGGAAGTGGCACATAACCAAGATCTGTTGCTGCTTTATCACCATTGGTATATGCCCAGTCGATAAATGCTGTGACTTGTTTATTTGTTTCCATTTTTTCTGCTGGAAGCAAGATAAATGTAGCTGCAACGATAGGGTACGAAGTTGCACCTGCCGGGTCACCGATCACTGCGTAGAAATCATTCTCCGCGGTCCAGCTTGCGTATTTAGCTGCATCTTGGAAAGATTTTAGCGTTGGGTTGATGTATTTACCTTCTTTGTTTTCGATCTGTGCTGCTGCCAATCCTAATTTCTCTTTATAAGAGTACTCAATGTACCCGATAGAATTTTTGATCTGCTGGATATTTGCTGATACACCTGAGTTTGATTTACCTGCAACTACTTTAGCTACTTTCCAAGTAGGTTTTTTACTAACTTTTATGTTTTCATCAAGTTTATTCAAGAAGTAGGTAAAGTTAAATGTTGTACCTGACTTGTCAGCTCTTACAGCTACTGTGATAGGCTCATGTGGTAATTTCAAACCGGCATTTTGTGCCATGATCGCCTTATCATCCCAGTATGTAATGCTTCCACTAAAGATACCTGCGATTGCTGCACGGCTAAGTTTAAGTTCTCCATCTTTTATACCATCGATGTTATATGCTAAAACCACTGAACCTACTACCGTAGGGAACATGTAAAGTTTGTCTTTTTTAAGTGCTTTTGGCTTAAGTGGCTTGTCTGAACCGGCAAAATCAACCATTCTTTTAGTGATAGATTTAACCCCGTCACCAGAACCAGTTGGTGTGTAGTTCACTTGATTTTTTGTTGCAGCGTAATACTCTGCTGTCCAAGCCTTATATATAGGCCCAGGGAATGATGCACCTCTACCTTTAATTTCATCAGCGTTTACTGCTGAGAGTGCTACTGAAGCTGCCACTGCTGCTGTAAGAATTTTTTTCAATGTCATGGTTTTCTTTCCTTAAGAAATAAGTTATCCATTTTGGATTGTGTGAAGTATAAAACAACTTGGAAACATTTTGGTTACAGAATGTAATAAGTTAGAATAGTATCTCTTTCTTTTAATGTTCCTGAGAAGAAATGCCATATAAGATGTTAAATCAAAATAGTTTATTTTTATCACAGAGTATAGAGATTTGTTGAAGTATATATTTATTGAAACTTATACCCTATACCACGAACAGGGACAATATACTCTTTATTTTCTTGAGGGTCTATCTTTTTCTTTAATCGATTGATAGTGACATTGACTGTACGTTTTTGGATATCTTCACTTTCATGCCATATATTCTGGATCAGATATTCCCTTTCAAGCGCTCTGTTTTTATTTTTAATAAACAGACTAAGAAGTTCGAATTCTAATTTGGTAAGTTCTACCTCATCACTTTCTATATATGTTTTACGTGTATTAAAGTCCATGATGATGTCTCTAGCCATTAACCTCTCTTGCTCTATGGCATTTGTACGTCGAAGTATCGCTTTAACACGATAGAGCAATTCTTTCATGTTAAAGGGTTTCCTTAAATAATCATCCCCTCCACGCAAGAAGCCCTCTTCTATCTCTTTATCGGTATCTTTTGCAGAGACAAACATCACAGGGATAGTCACACCTTTATCACGAAGATAAGAGACAAATTCACTTCCTTCTACTTGAGGAAGTGTCCGGTCAACAAGCATTAAGTCTACGCCTTGCTCTAACATAGACTCTACCTCTTTGGTGGAGGTTACTCCTATCACACAATATCCCTCTTTCATCAGATGGAACTCTTCTATTTCCAATAGATCTTCATTATCTTCAATAATTAAAATCGTTGCGACAGGATCGATATTAGTTACCATTACAAAACCTTTTGTATCTCTCTTAATCTTTATATATTGCATCAAATTCTATAATAAAGATTCATGAAGGCATACTATACAAAACTGGTTTCATTTTGGTAACATTTACTATACTAAACAGTCAGTTTATTCGTTATCAATCTGTTATGTATTGTCTTTACAATCTCACATGCATTTTATAAAAAAGAATTACGAATTACTGCTAGCCTTTGTTATTTTTACAGCTATCCTAGGTACACATTATCCGTTTTACAAAGCTATCATCTTGATGCTTGAGTTTATCGTGATCATAGAGGTGATAAAAATGATTTCAGAGTTTATGAAAAAGAAAAGATTACGTCTGAGGTATGTAATCGATGTGTTTATTATCTTTTTGACGCGAGATGTGATCATATTGGCAACAAACCCCAACAAGGACTACAAAGAGATACTCTTTTTACTTTTAGTGATCTTTATCTTTTTCCTCTTTAGAATTTTGGCTGTACAGTTCTCCCCTGCACTGTTCAAAAAGAGAAAAAATGAAAAGTTATCTTAGATTAATTTATATCCAACACCCCATACAGGAGCAAAGTATTCTTTGTTACCTTCAGGATCGATCTTCTTTTTGAGTCTGTTCATAGCTACATTGATGGTTTTATCATGAAAGTTTACACTGTCATCACCCCAAACTTCATCACGCAGAAAATCTCTGTCTAACGACTGATGTGGATTCTTGATAAAAGTATGGAGTAGTTTAAATTCTAAATTGGTCAACTCTATACGCTTATTCTCTATGAAAAGTTCTCGTTTTTGCAGATCCAATGTGATATCTCTGTATTTTACTTTATCACTAGATGTCACTCCACTACGCTTTAGTAATGCGGCTATTCTTAAAAGGAGTTCTTTACTGCTAAAAGGCTTTGTCATATAGTCATCACCTCCAGAATGGAAACCTTCTTCCAGGTCACTCTCTTTGTCTCTCGCGGTCAGGAACAGTACTGGTATATCATATCCCAGCTCCCGTATTTTTGAGACAAATTCACTTCCTTCTACACCAGGGAGATTTCTATCAATGATCATAAGGGCAGGATTTTCTTCTTCCAAGAACTGTTCTACATTTTCTGTAGAAAGGAACCCGGTAACAGAGTATCCTTCTTTTTCAAGATGATATTCAAGAAGTTCTAAAATATCTGGTTCGTCTTCAATAACAATGATTTCTATGTCTGTATTTTGCATGTTATAGCATAGTATATCTTGATAACAATTTGATTACAGAAGATAAAAAAATAGGAAGATTTTTTGAAGATAACGCAGGCATTTCTGCCCACGTTAAAATGATACATTATTTTTGTGCAAGCTGATGATGCACACCAGGTTACTCTTAGCTTGCGACACCTTTAAGTATGAAGAAAATAATGGCAGAAAGTACTGCTGCTGCTGGAACAGTGATCACCCATGCCGCTACGATCTTTTTCACCATACCGCGCTTTACATAGTTTTCACGCAATGAACGTTTAAGACTTTTTACTTTTTTCTTTTGCACTTTAGTCGCTTCAATTAATTCGACTTGTCTTTTATAATCCCCTTCAGCTTTCAGTTCTGCAAGTTCCGTTTTAAGCGCATGGTGTTTTTCTACTTCTGCGTGAAGTTTCTCTTGCTTCACACTCATATCTTTACTGTCAAGCCACTCTCTAAGAAAACCGACCCCAAAGATTGCACCTACAGCAATATGTGTAGAAGAAACGGGTAAGCCGAGCTGAGAAGCGATAACCACTGTGATCGCCGCAGCCATCATAATGGAAAATGCTCTCATTTGATCAAGCTCAGTGATCTCAGACCCTACTGTTCTGATGAGTCTTGGTCCAAAAAGGGCAAGACCTACAGAGATACCGACACCACCGACAACCATCACCCATAAAGGAATTGCTGCTTTTTTAGAAACAGCCAGTGTGGTCAGTGCATCATTGACTGCTGCCAAAGGACCCACGGCATTGGCAACGTCATTTGCGCCATGTGCAAAACTCAAAAGTGCCGCTGCAAAAATAAGAGGAATCGTAAAAAGAAGATTGATAGATTCTCTAGTCCCCTCCATTCCTATCACCTTTTTTAGTACTCTAGGCTTCACAATAATATATGTGATCACTCCACCGATAGCACCAAAAATAAGAGCTACGGTAAAAGTAGGCTTTTTTGTTTGTGGTAAAAAGCTAATGGTCTCTACGATCAAAGGCCAAACCTTTTTAAGTCCCTTGACCGTAAGATAAGTAATAAACGCTGCTGCCATAAGAGCGACCAAAATAGGCACGATCTTCTTCGCTGCTGTCAATTTATCTTCTTTATAAATGATCTGTGATTTGATCACATAGAGGAATATCGCAGCGATCACACCACCCAGTACAGGTGAGATCACCCATGAAGCAGCGATCTTACCCATGGTTCCCCAAGAAACGATAGCAAACCCACCTGCAGCGATACCACCGCCAAGCACACCACCTACGATAGAGTGTGTTGTTGATACTGGGGCTTTAAGCCATGTTGCAAGATTTAGCCATAGTGCTGCTGCAAGCAGTGCTGCTGACATACCATAGACAAAAAGCATAGGGTCATTACCGAATGCATCTGGAGAGATGATCCCTTTTTTGATGGTCCCAACCACATCACCACCAGCGATGAGTGCACCACCTGCCTCAAAAATAGAAGCGATGAGGATAGCGCCACCTATCGTTAGTGCGCCAGAACCCACTGCGGGCCCTACGTTATTGGCAACATCATTTGCACCAATGTTCATCGCCATATAGGCCCCAAATACGGCTGCAAGTACTAAAAAGCCTCCGTGTGCTGCTTGTCCTATGATACTGTTTGCATAAAAAGCTACGGCTACGGCAAACCCTGCACCCAGTATCATTTTTAATGTATTGTTCATCTTATTTCCTTCACCTGTATATTATTGACGGAATTATAGTAGAAAAGTATTACAATTTTGTTACCAAACTGTAACCAAATGGAGGTGAATAAAACGTGGAGGTGAAAGGAGTCAAGATGGGCGGATGCCCATCTTTAGAAGTTTACATGATATTTCGGACTAGAATGTAATAATCGCGTCTAACTGCACACGCTCGTAGTCTGCATCTGCAGGATCGCCAACTTTGCTTCCATAGAGTGTATTGATGAAGTAAGTACCGGCAAGATATGTGTTTTTACCAAATTTATATTTTGTTCTGATAGCATGACCTTTAGCAGCCGTACCACCACCGAAGTTATCTGAGTCAGAGTGTGCACCAAATACCGCATCTTCTTGGATATCAGTATAAGAGTATTTTACTTGCCAATCACCAACTTTTTTTGCTTTACCGAGTTGAAATGCCAAATCGTATCCAAAGTTATTGTCATCTGCAGCTGTGTTATATGCTACACCGGCAGCTATTGCAAATGGTTTACCAAGTACATCTTTGAACTTGAGTTCTCCAAATCCTTCAATAATATGATAATCATTTGCATACACGTCACCTACTAAAGTGTTACCCATATCTTTACCGTAAAGAGGCGTATTGCCTTTTAACCCATCATAATAGTAGATACCAGCACCTAGATTAAGTGTTGAGTTCTCTAACTTTGTTTTTTGTACATATTGTGCTAGAAAGAGATTAACATCGTCTGTAGTATCAGGAACATTTTCCGCATAACTTGGTTGGTTAATACCTGCAGTGATAATCTTTGTGTCGTCTTGGTACTGATAGTTCACACCATTCATTGAAAGATCGTTATCCCAAACAAGCTGTGATTTGATAGGTCTATACATCATGTATGCCGATCTACCTATTTTCCAAGTAGAGTTACCAGATGTATAATCAAGAGCTAAAGCATTGAATCTAAGCGACTGGAAAAAGTAGTCTGCCAGACCTTCAGTAGGCTTATTCGCCTCAGCAAAAGTTTGGTTACCTGACGTTGGATTACCTCTACCACTTCTCATACCAACTTCAAATTGAAGATGATCTGTAATATCAATATGTGCGCCTAGTCTTAAACGATATCGACCAAGATAAGCATTTTTTTCACTACCATCATAATAGTCAGTCTCTTTACTCTCATATCTTACTCTTAAGTCACCTTTGAAATGAACTCTATCAAAAAAGCTTTTTTCAGTTACTCCAGTTGCGTCTTTCACTTCTTCGATTCTTTCAATTGGGTGAGTAATGTCAGATTCAGCCATTGCTACTGTCGCTAGTGCGGCCATTGATAATACAATCTTTTTCATTTGTGTAGTTCCTTGTTTTAATTTATGGCGGAAGTATAAAACAAATTGGTTACAAATTGATTACTTTATGATTACAGGAATCAAACGCTTTAGAATTTAGCTGATATTTTCAAATCTAGTGTTCTTCCTTTTTTATATTTTCTTGTGATACCTTCTCCCTGTTTCCAAATAATTTCTTCATCCAGTATATTTCCTGCTTTCATCTTCAATTCTAAAGGATATCCATAATCAAAATTCTCTATCCAGACAAGATCCAAAAGTGTTGGTGGTACTTCATACTGATCTAACTCTTTATCCGGTCCATCGATGGCACCAACCTTACGTATACGTTCTGCCATATGATTGAGGTTCAAAAGTGCAGATCTTTCTTTCGTTTCATAGCCAAGCGTAAGATTTACTACATAAGGAGATAATCCCTGCAGTTCTCTGTTGTCTGATGTAAACTCTTCTTTTTGCTCCTCAGTTAAAGATACGTTGGAATGGTTATAAGAGAAGTTACCAGAAACATAATAGTCCGACCATTTTGGATGTATGAAATCCAGATTTTTTCGCCCATCGATTTCAAAACCATACAGTGTTGCATAATCAGTATTTGTGAAAGAGTACGCTGTCAAGGATGTAGATGGTTCTACAACATCTTCAATTGGCTTATCCATATATTTATAAAAGAGTCCAAACTTAATGTTTTCACTTTCCGAGAAAAAATAACTGTATTTCAAGTCAAAGTTATAGATAAGTGTATTAACAAGTTCAGGATTTCCAACTATGGTAGCAACTTCAAATGGGTGAAAATATTCACCCTCTGTAAACTCTCTCATATCAGGCATGATATAGGTTTTTGATGCTGCGAAATCAAAATAATGTTTTTCACTGTATTTATATTTTAGACTAAATGAAGGAAAATAGTCATCAATTGTTAGTGTTTGAGGAACCTTTATAACGTTATTTGCTTGTGAAGAATCAGGGTTTGTTACATCTAATTTGTACTGATCGATCTTCTGCTCCAAGTTAACATATCTCACTCCTAATACCATTTCTACATCATCCCAAGGTCTACTCATCCATGATACATAAGGACTCATTTCATCAATATACCCATCAAAAGAATCTTCTGCTTTGGAAAGTACCTCAATCAAAAATGATCTATACTCATATGGATAAGCAGGCAATACAAAATTATTGTATATACTGTCAATCTCTCCTACCAAATAACGGTCTGGAATTAACGGATCATCCACTTTCTTACCTAAAACATATTTTTGTTGTCGAGAGATTCTCTCTTTAGATGAAATATTTATACCATATTCAATAGATTCATCTTTATCAAAAACTTCAATATTATGTTTGTTTTTGATGTACATTGCATTGAGCGTATCATCCGATGTAACCCTGTTTGATACATGATTCGTAACGGAGTTGTCATTAAAAGTAAGTCCACCTTCCTCAACATATACATATTTATAATTATTTGGCTGATAAAATTCTGCTGTACTGTTTTCAAGTCCAAACTTCAAGTTAGAGTCCAGATTAAAGAACTGATAATCAAAATCCCCACTGATTTGATCCGCATTAAGTTCCCTCTCTTCCCAATTTAAGTTATAGTATGTTCGATGTGTGAGGTCAGAATCTATAATACCGTCAGTCACTCTTGTTGTTTTTAATGCGTTTTTTGTATACAGTTTCGTATATTTCAGTCTTAATACATCTAAATAGTTATACCCGATGTTCAGCATACCTCCATGGGCAATGGACATAGTAGTCTGATCTATGGTTCCATATTTGCTTGGTTCAGTATTTTGATTACCATCTGCGTCAAATCCATATCCAAAAAACTCTTCGGGTACATATCTATGCTCTTGTGAATAACCATAATTCCCATAGACAGTAATATGATGATCATCATTAATATCAAAACTTTTAGCACCTTCCATTGAACCTCCAAAACCAGGTTTTAGTGCTGTTTCATACACTCCATAGATACGATTGGGATACATTCTGGTAAATTCTGCCAACTGTTCAGGGGTAAAAAACCTTGTAGTGAATGTAGGTGTTCTTTCCCCTACTTTTACCTCTGTAGCATCCAATATAGGTTGCGGAATATTTCTAAAACTATGATCATAGCCTGTCCAATCTGTTGCAGACCCTACATGATCTATCTGTGCATCACCCGTATAGTTATTGACCTTTGCTCCAAGAGATATTTTGATGAAATCTTCATCGAATCTCTCCTTGGTTCTAATATCTATATACCCTCCACCAAAACTACTTGGGATGTCGGCAGAAGCACTTTTCTGTATCTTCATAGACCCGATTATAGAAGAGGGGAATATATCCAAAGGAACGGTTCTTTTTAAAGGATTTGGGGAAGGCAAAGGAAGTGAGTTCATCTCAATATTCGAATACCTTTCTCCAAGACCTCTGACATAAATGTTTCGACCATCAACCAAAGTGACACCGGTGACCCTGCGTAATGCTGCAGCAGCAGTACTGTCACCCTTCTTTGACAACTCTTCTGAGCCAAGGATATTGGCAATAGCATTAGCGTTTTTCTCTTCGGTAATGACATCTGTCAAAGAGCCTTCAATCCTTGGAGCAAGCACCACATACTCATCAAGTTCCATACTTGCTGGAGTAAGAGTAATCTTGCGAGATAATGATCCATTTTTTGTTACCTTAATACCACTGAGAGTCTGTGCACTATATGCTGTATGCACAACCGATATACTTAGTGCGACTCCAGAAGGCACTTCTACAGAAAATCGACCGTTTACATCTGTTCTTGCATCCACAGCTGTACCTTTAACAAATACTCTGGCCCCAGCAATAGGCGTTTTACCTTCTGCAGACAATACCAGTCCATTCAGCCTACCCTTGCCTGTTACATTTTGCTGTCTACTTTTTTCCTGTGTGAGTTTACCCACAGGAGTATCTATAGTCACTAGAGGTCTTTTGCTTGTTTTAAAAGTTGAGATCACTTGTGTATCTCTATTTTCTTTAATCAGTACTCTTTTTTTGAAATACCCCAAATTCTCTCTATCTAGTCCACGACCTACTATTTCAACCGTATGTTGTCCTACTGTGAGTTTTGTTGTTATTGAACCGTCGATGTCACTTTTATAGACTCTATTGCCATCTACTGTGACCACACTTCCGTGTAAAGGCGTCTGGTTTTTAAAAACAAAAACAGTCAGTGTTCCCATCGCATTGTTTTTTCCCCACGCTACTGAAACTACTGAAAATAGTAGACAAAGCCTAAATAATTGTTTCATTGTTATATACACTCCATACTGTTGTCTTGACATTTTTCTATATTTTTTCTAATGATAGTTGCTTTAGAAAACAACTCATTATCTGTTATCTTTTTGAGTTGTGCTTCTGCTTCTTCATAATCTTTAGACATATAATAGGCATAGGCTACTGCATATCTGATAGTATCATCATCAAGCATCTTATATCTTTTTAGCGCATCTATTAGCCCGATTATCTTTTCATACTCTTTACGATCTACATAAATGGCTATTTTCTGTTTCAACTTCTCTTGTTTGTTCGTGACTTGAGAATTTAGATACAAAGCATGCGGAATCATCCTTGCTCTTCTATACAATTCTGCTGCTTCCTTTGTATATTTATGCTCGTAGTATGAACCTTGTTCGAAAAGGTTAGCAGTAGTGAATTGCATACCTTTTTTTAAGTACAGGTGTCCAAGCAGCATATCTACCTTAGCCTCTTTGGGGAAAAGCATTTTTGTCTCTTCTAGTACCTTGATCGCTTCCTCTCTTTGCCCCGAAGAAAGTAGCATTTGTGCCAATCCCATATACTCTTTTGCATTGGGTTTAGCACGTTTCATATACTCTTTTGCACTTATTACCGCTTCTTGATACAGACCAAGTTCAGTAAAATAATAAAACTTCTGCTTCAATAATGACTGGTCTTCTGGAAATGCTTTGGCACCTCTTGTCAGCATTTCTATGGCACTATCTTCATTGTTCATTTTCCAATAACAGTCAGCCCTGAGCATATACTCAGCAGCCTGATCTCGTCCTGATGGACCTTGTAGATCAAGATAAGTAATCGTTTCGCGATAATTTTTAACTTTGTACGACTCTTGACTTAGATAACTGTAAAGTTTTTGTAGTTGCTCTTTTCTGATCTTTTCCCCATCAAAAATAGGAGTAGTCACTTTTTTTACAGGTTTAGGATTACTTCCAACAGAAAAGAGATGCTTTCGTTTCTCTTTGATAGGCGCAGGCGCTTTATAGACTTTTTCTTTAGTCGCCTGAACTGCTTTTTTAAGAAGCCCTATCGCTTGAGTATGTTTCTCCTGGCGCATTGCTATAACACCTTGAATCGTGTAATACTTTGACATATCAAGGTTTTTATCATATTTTTTTGCCTCTGAAAGTTCAGCATTTGCTTTATCAAACTTTCCATCGAACACCATCATAGTTGCCAATGACAAATGATCAACCTCAGGGATATCATCACCTTTTGCCTCTACGAACGTAAAGAACATTAGTGTTACTATTGTTATTTTTAAAATCTTATGCATCTCTTCTCTTTAATTAAAATCAAATCTGACTTTTTGTTTTGCCCATACTTTTACAGGTCTTCCTTTGTACTTACCTGGTGAAAACCTCCAAGACCTGATCCCGCTTATTGCTGCAGTATCAAATACACCTGGGGGAGAGGACTGTAATACTTTTGCAGCCTCAATACTTCCATCTGTATCGATGAGAAGATTTACAATAACATACCCATTTATACGCTTTTTCATAGCGATTGCCGGGTACTCCATAGGAGATCTTGACACCACTCTTGGTTTTGTATCTACTGTACCTTCACTCATTGCTGCATCTTTGGCTATTTCCCCCAAAAGATCATTCGGATTACCTGCTATGTTTCCCAGTTCAAACTCAGGGATATCCATCTCGATACCACCCAACATAGAACCAAGGTCTGGCAGGGGTGCTTTTGGTGTTGATTTTTTCTTTGGTTTTGGTTTGGGCTTAGGCTTTTTGAGCTCTTGCTGTACCTTTTTAACTTTCATATACCTCAAAGGCTCTTTTTTGACTTTTTCTTTTTTCTCTACATCTTTGCTAAAAGATACCACCAGAACTACCATAAGGATAGCACCAAAAAGCATCGAAAGGAGTGCTGCAAGCTCTCTTTTTTGCTTCATGCGTTTATCTGCAAACATATATCTTAACCCATCTCTTTAGTTGTAGATACGGCAACATCTTGTGCACCACTCATTCGACACTCATCAACCACATCTATCAACCTCTCGACCGGTATAGAAGTATCCGATATCACCAGTACAGCTTTCTCGCTGTTGACCCTTAGAAGATCCCTAAGTTTACTCTGTACTACCCAAAGTTTTACAGGTTGGTTGTCGATATAAATCTCATTTGTATTGTCTATATAGACACGTATTACTTTAGATGAGGCTTTACTCGCGGAAGCTGCAGAAGGACGATTAAGATCAAGCTTCATATCTTTTACAAATGTTGTTGTAACCATAAAAAATATTAACAATATAAATACCATATCAATTAATGGTGATACATCAATATTGTCAATACTCTGCTTTCTTGGTCTAAATCTCATACTCATCCTTTGTACATATTACATCTGCGATCTGTTCAAACTCTAACTCATATCGCTCTTCTTGTTTATCAAATATTCTTCCTATGATAAGTCCGGGTACTGCTACAACCAGTCCTAATTCCGTAGTAAAAAGTGCTTTTGATATACCACCTGAAATACTGTTCCCTTGTGCAAACATACTGCTTGACTGCAGCGCATCAAAAGTCTCAATCATTCCTATGACGGTTCCAAGCAACCCAACCAACGGTGCCAGTACAACTATTGTTTTAACCAATGTTGAATAGGTGCCCACCACTATCATATAGGGGGACAAGGCATCCATAACAAAATTTCTACAGTTTTGGCCTATGTTATTCGCTTCTTCCGCTGCGGCAAGTGCGTCTGCTGCCGCATAATCAAGCAATCCTCTCATCGCCTGCGCCTCACCCCTCTTTTCATGTTTGGCCACTAGTCTTCTCACGTTACCCTCTGTTCCACGACGAAGTGTCAAATACCTGAAACCCAGTCCATACCAAAGCGCAAGATTGAGTACAAAAAGTACCCACATTACTACACCTCCAGCATTCATCAAGGAGACAAAATCCCCAATAGCCCCATACATCTCTATCTCACTATATTGTTTTTCTCAAACACATTGATTATATGAAGTGCACTCTGTTCCATTGAATCCTTGATCTTCTGCGCCCAACCGGACAATAGGTTTCCAAGCAGAAGAAGGGGTATCGCTACTATAAGACCCAGCATCGTTGTTACTAATGCTTCAGAGATACCCCCTGAGAGTAATTTAGGATCCCCTGTACCATGCTCTGTAATGATGTCAAATGTCGATATCATACCTGTCACTGTTCCAAGAAGTCCAAGGAGTGGTGCCACTGCCGCGATCACCAGTACAAAAGATCCGAATTTATCGATCGCTGTACTTTCATTAAGAATATTTTCTGTCACAATGTCTTCTATGTGCTCTCTGTCTCTAGTGATATTTCTAAGTGTTGCTCTCAATACTCTGGCTGTTGAACCTTTATATCCTTTGATCGCTTCTTGTGCCTCAGCAACACCGCTTGTATTTAACTTTTCTACTACCGCATTGGTCAGATTCTCTACATTCGACCCTGATTTTGACAACAGTTTCACTCTTAAAGCGATAAGCAACAAGCCAAATAGACCTAGCGCAAGAATAATATAGCCTATCACACCACCTGCTTTCACCGTATCAGCAACCGTTTTCTCTTTTTTGAACTCTATCTCTTTATCTAAGTTTTCATAAACAAAGATATCTAAGGTATCCAGTTTCTCCCCCGAAAAAAGTGCTTTTGCATCATCAGAAGAATCAGTAGAGTTCCAAAGTTTATACTTTCCGTCTCCAGCTGGTGCCAACGCGCCTGCAGCTTCTTTGGCGATACCAAATGCCGCTATATTGCCCACTTTAACAATATCTGCTTCTACGGGTTTCCCATTAGGCAAATAAAATCTACCTTTTTCGTTTCGTAGAGAAGATAATGTCCCATATAATTTTGATGCCTGTGAAAATGCATCAGTTAGCTTTTGAAGATTGGTTGTTTTGTTACTCTCATCCACCTCTATACCATACTCATTAAGTACTGAGATCGCCTGCAGTATTACCACAGATGTTGTATCACTATTCTCTGTTACTTCACTGGCTTTTCTGTTTAACTTTTCAAGTTTTTCTTGTGATATTTTTAATTCATCTGAAACTTTTACAAGCTGGGCTTGAAGTCCGTTGAGTTTTTCACCTGCTGCACGAATATTCTCTTTTTGCTCTTGTTGTTCTTTAATAAATCTGCTTTGCAATTCACTTTTTTGCGCTTTTAGAAAAGTATACTCTTTTTTATATGCTTCACTTAATTCACTTGCATTGAGTGTTACAGCAAGCAATACAGCTGTTATCATAATTATTAATTGTTTCATCTATTTTACTCCTGCGATCATCAGTGCATTAGGCAGGTTAAAGTAACCTGTTCTGATCTGTTTTTGAAGGGCATCAAAGAGTGTATGTATCTGCTCTTTATGTCTACTCTCTTCTACCACAATATATTCGTAAGTGCCGTTGTTGTTTTTAACATAGCCCGTTTGATCATCTGGGGTAAGGAAAAACATCATCGCTGTACCAATCTTCACTACTTTTGCCAATTTTTGGATATCATCGATCTGTACATGCTGTTTGAACAGTCCTATCTCTTTAGTAAGTCTGATTGCATCATCATAAGAGGCCCATAGTAAAGAAAGCGCTTTTTCCTGAGTAATATTTCCACTCTTCAAATCAGACTTTATTTTTGCAAGATCAGCAACTCTCTCTTCTACTTTAAACGGGATGCCTGTTGAGATGATTTTTTCTAAATTATCTATCGCTGTCTCAAGCATCGGAGTGAGATCATTTGCCGTGGCACCTTTTTTGGCTATCTGCTCTTGAAGTTTTACTATTTCCGCATTCGAAACTTTAATCGCAGTCGTTTTTCTGTTAATCTGAACTTCATTGTCCGCTATTTGCATAGCATAAGATTTCATGTGTGATTTATAGCTGTCTTTGTTCTCATCTATCTGCGTATAGAGACCTTCTACATCGGCTCTAAGTTTCATGATTGACTTGACCATCTCTGTATTGTCTGCAGCATATACTGCTGTACTAGAGATGGCTATAACTGTTGATACAAAGATCAACTTTGTAAATTTGCCCATTTTTCTTCCTTGTTTATTATTAAAAAATCTGTATGGATTTTGAGATGTGAAATAGTGCCTACAATTCATAACAAAATGGAAACATCAATGTGTATAATGAATAATATGACAGATACAATGAGCCCGGGGAGATCCCGTCTCATGTATACTCTACTTGATAGTAACGCTATTCCCTGTTCCCAAAGTAAATTCTGTTTCAAGGTCTGCAGCCGAGTCCCCCGTAAAGTCTAGATCTACACCTGTCGTGATAGCCACATTTTCAAACGATACATTGGCTATATCTACTAAACCGTCCGCTGCAGGTGAAGAGTGGATAGCACCATCAGGAGTAATTTGCCCCCCGTTATGGATGATCGTACCATTTTTGAAGTGTCCTCCAATACCGCCTTTCTTGAAGAAGACACCTCCCTCTTTTTTCTGAGTCACACCTGTAGTGATCGTGAATCCGTCAAATGTTGCTGCTGTAGTACCTGACATTTCGATTCCTGCATTACCTGTTGTTGTGTTGATATCAAGGTTTTTCACTGTTCCAGAGTAACCATCATCGATGTCGAAGTAATCATCTGTACAGTTTGAGATCGTTATATTCGTAAGATTCACTGTACCACCCCAGATCTCTATACCGTCATCATCAGAGTAATCCACAGTGATATCTTCAATCGTTGTTCCTGATCCAACCCCTATAAGACTAAGACCATTGATCTCTTTCTGGTCCGCCATAGTAATACCTGAATTAAGTATCTTTACATATTTTAAAATACCTGAATTGTCAGCCATGTCTGTAGCATCTGCTGTATAAGCAGTATTTACTTCGTATGGAGTTACCTGAGAATTACCTGCATGTCCTATGAGAGTCAGTCCTCCCCAAAGTCCAACCTCTTGAGCTGCTGTGTTTTGCGAAGTAAATATAATAGGCTTGGTTGCTGTTCCAATTGCAGATATTTTAGCGCCTTTATCCACGATCATATAGGAAGTTGCATCTCCGGTACCTGGAAGACCTACGATAGTTGTCCCCTCTTGTATGTTAAGTTTTGATCCTGATGTAACTACGACAAGACCATCCAATTCCCATATTTTATCTGCTGTCAAAATCTTACATCCTGTCAAATTCCCTGCAAGCGTAGCTGATGTTGGGATAGAACATATTTCATTGCCAGTACCGGCATTAAATTTAGCTTCAAGATCTGCTGCTGAATCACCTGTAAAAAGAAGTTCCGCGGGAGCAGTCATAGCCACATTTTCAAATGATACATTGGCTATATCTACTAAACCGTCCGCTGCAGGTGAAGAGTGGATAGCACCATCAGGAGTAATTTGCCCCCCGTTATGGATGATCGTACCATTTTTGAAGTGTCCTCCAATACCACCCTTCTTGAAGAAGATCGCACCCTCTTTTTTCTGAGTCACACCTGTAGTGATCGTGAATCCGTCAAATGTTGCTGCTGTAGTACCTGACATTTCGATTCCTGCATTACCTGTTGTTGTGTTGATCACAAGGTTTTTCACTGTTCCAGAGTAACCATCATCGATGTCAAAGTAATCATCTGTACAGTTTGAGATCGTTATATTCGTAAGATTCACTGTACCACCCCAGATCTCTATACCGTCATCATCAGAGTAATCCACAGTGATATCTTCAATCGTTGTTCCTGATCCAACCCCTATAAGACTAAGACCATTGATCTCTTTCTGGTCCGCCATAGTAATACCTGAATTAAGAATATATACATTTCTCAAGGTACCTGAACTGTCAGCCATATCTGTAGCATCTGCTGTATAAGCAGTATTTACTTCGTATGGAGTCACCTGAGAATTACCTGCATGTCCTATGAGAGTCAGTCCTCCCCATTGACCTACTGCAAGATTTGTTGGATCTTCAACACGTTGCATAGAAGTAAAGATAATTGGTTTGTCCTTTGTACCATCTGCAAGTATGTCAGCACCCTTATCAACAATCATGTAGGAGGTTGCATCTCCTGTTCCTTCTAAACCTGCAATCACTGTTCCTGGCTCTATAGTAAGAATCACACCTGACTTTACCACTGCCAAGCCATCAATAACCCAAAGTTTATCATTGGTTAATGTCATAGATGTACTAATGTTGCCTGCAAGTGTCTCTTGAGGTAAAAATTTTGCTCCGGCTAAAATAGTATCAAAGCTAGTTGGAGTAATGGTAACAGTCCCAGTAGATCCTGTTGTTCCAGTTGTAGTTGAGATAGTATCCCCAATGATTGTTACATTTGAGGGCTCCTGGTAAATCGTTGTATCTCCACAGCCAGTTATTGCTGCTATTGCTACTGCTGAAAGTGCAATATTTTTCAAATTCATCATCTTAATTTCCTTAAACATCATTTAAACTATCCTTGATTTTGTTTGCAGAATAGTGACAAAAAATGGAAACATAGTGGAAACATAATGGAAACATTTATGTTATCAAATGTTTATGTCATGTTTGAAAAGAGAGGTTTCATTATATGAAGGATAAGCATCCATCTGTTAAAAGAAGTGAGAAAAAGAGCGGAAGGGTATCTATGTAAATATATGGGGAATTGATTGAACTGTAATGTATGATGCCTGGATAAATATGAAACTTAGCGTCTTTTTCAGTAAGAAACGCAAGCATTTTCCTTGAGTTACCATTTTGTTATAACTATTATATAGTATTACCTTATCTCGTAAGAGAAAATACACATTGAAAGGGAAAAAAGATGAAAATAAGTGAAACACTTCAAAGAGTAGTCAAAGAAGAGGGAAAACACTCGCTCACATCTAAGACTATTGTAAAACTCAAGAATTCAAAAGAATTCAGCTATCTTGTCGACCAAAACCGCTAAGTAAACTTAAGAACCGAACGGGTTCATACCGCCCATCATACCCATTGCCTGAGACTTTTTATTGTCTTCGACCATTTTATTAATATCATTCATGGCTGAAATAAGCAATATCTGCAACGATTCTTTATCTTCAAGCAGTGAGTCATCTATACTTAGATCTATCACTTCGCCTGCACCGTTTGCTGTAAGTTCTACAAGACCACCACCGGCTTTAGCTGTCAATTGTACATTTTTGGCCTGTTCCTGTATCTCTTTGGCTTTTTCTTGCATCTGCTCCATCATTTTGCCCATGTTGCCCAAGTCCATGCCTTCAAACATTATTCTAAGCCCTCAAACTCTTCGGCGATGCTGTTGTCATCATCAAGTATGACAATTTTTGGTAGATGCGCATCAGCTTCCTGTTCATTCATCGTCGCATAGGCAATAATGATGATCTTATCACCTTTATGTACTTTTCTAGCCGCTGCACCATTCAGACATATATCTCTTTTCCCTGCTTCACCAGGAATGATATAGGTAGAGAAACGCTCGCCATTGTTTACATTCACGATATCGATCTTTTGTCCGACACGCATACTGGCAGCATCTAAAAGTTCTTGATCAATAGTGATAGAGCCTACATAATTCAAGTTTGCATCTGTTACGGTAGCTCTATGTATTTTAGAATAAAGCATTGTAATGTTCATAATTATTCCTATTTATTTCATTAAAATTGTTGGGATTATACCAAAATCCTCTATTAAATTCTATTATACTAAAAAAATGTGAGTAAATTGGGGAAATTAGAAAGTCGCACTATGAAGTCGTGCGACCTTAAGGATTAAGAGTATATAAAATTTAACGAGCCAGACTTGCAGGAGAAAGAGGTTCTCCCCACATTTCAGCTGGGATCACATACTCTTCTACTACATTCCCGCCAATGATATGCTCATCGATAATTCTGTCTATCTTATCTTTTGTCAAACCTACATACATTGTATGCCCTGGCTCTACAAGCATTACCGGTCCTTGTTGACAACGGTTAAGACAACCTGTCTGAATAGGCGTTACTGCTGGCATGATCCCTTTTTGCATCAATTTCTGCGCAAGGTGCTGAAAAAGTTCTTGTGACTCTTGATCATCTGCTTTAACACATGATGGTTTTGGCATCCCCGGAGGTGCCGACTGCTGACATTTGAAGATATAAAACGCTGGTTGTGGTATAGTACCTGGTACCATGATAATCCTTTTGAGTTTAATTAGGAGTATTTTACTCTGATTTACTTAATTGAAGTTTAAATGTACATGATCAAGGGCATCAAGCCTTAAATTGTGTACTTACGTACAGTAGTGCATTTTACATACTCAATGAAAAATTTTAAGTGTAGTAAAAAGATTACAGCAGACTAAGTTCGAAAAGCGCTTTGTTGAAAAAAAGCATAAGGAGAGAATTAAACTCTCTCTTTGAGAAGTTCTCGTACCACTTCTCTGTCGTCAAAAGGATGTTTTACCCCTTTGATCTCCTGATAATCTTCATCCCCTTTGCCAAGTATCAGCAATACTTCATTATCTTCGAGTGCATCCAGCGCCATCTTGATGGCAAGCCTTCTGTCCGGCGTTGCAGTGACATGATCTTTACCATGCAACCCCAATAAGATGTCTTCGAGTATCATTTCCGGTACTTCATCACGAGGGTTATCACTGGTCACATAGATCTTGTTTGCATACCTACCTACCACAGCACCCATACGAGGACGTTTCTCTTTATCTCTGTTCCCGCCTGCACCAAAGACCACTGAAATGTCTCTGTCTTTCATAGACTCTAACACTGCATGCATGCCATCATCGGTATGTGCAAAATCTACAATGACCAGCGGGTCTCGACTTACCACTTCCATACGCCCTGAGACACCGGCAAAGTACTCTACCACTTCACATATCTCTTCTATGTTTCTTCCTGTCAGCATCTGTACAGCACCTATCGCTGCCATAAGGTTAAAGAGGTTGAAAAGTCCTACCATAGGAGAGTGGAATGTAGCTTCTGTCTGCAAATGTTTGATACCCGCGGTAATACCATGTAACAAAGAAAACGCCTGCACTTTGAATGTAGCAGGTTCATCCACACCATAACTCTGCGCACCTATGGGGTTATACGTAATGTTTTTAAGATCATCTTTATTGAGCAGCTTGGGTGATTCATCTGCAAAAAAGAGACTCTTCACTCGTCTGTACTCTTCAACCGTTCCATGGTAATCCAAATGGTCAGAGGTAACATTGGTGTGGACCTTAAGGGCAAAGGTTAAACCCTCTATACGTTTTTGATCTATCGCATGGGAACTGACTTCCATGATGAAGTAATTACAACCCATATCCATGGACTGTTTCATATTGTGCAGTGTTTCCAGTATGGAAGGCGTAGTCATACTTTTCTCTTCTATACGCTTTTCCTGCGCAAATAATCCACGGGTACCTTGCAGTGCCGGCTTCTCATCCAGATCAAGTAAAAAAGAGTAAATTGCTGCGGTTACGGTCGTTTTACCGTTCGTTCCGGTAACCCCTACCACTTTCATCTTTTCAAGTTCCCAAAAAGAGATCAGCTCATCAACGGTGAGTGCTTCCGGTTTCGACGCTAATTTTTCATAATAGCCGCTGTTCTGTGCTGTTTTTAAAAAGATCGTGTCTTTATCGAGTTTGTTTGTATCATCAGTAAGAAAAAGATAACCATCTTTTTGGAAATCCAGTTTCACTATTTTTGCCCTCTAACCACATGGTAAAGTGCAAGTATATCCTGATCATTTCCAAATAAATTTGCTGAGGCATCCAAATATCCCAATGCCATCTCATCAAAACCTTCGTTTGCAAGCTGTGTCACAAAATCTATAAACTCATCTTTATTAGTGATGACCACTTTCGTTGAGAACATTATGTCCTCAAATGTTTCTTTAAAGCTGCCTCTGTTCTTTACAAGTTCTTGAAAATCACTGTAACGTATACCATCACCATACTCTATCTGTTCTTCTAAAGGTTCAACCAACAGTTCTTGTAACTTATGTTTTGAACTGTCTAAATTCTCAATAAGCCCATCGATGATATCCACCGCATTTTCTTTCTCACTCTTGATCATCTGATAGTAGTCAAACAGAGCTTGTGCTTCTTCTTCACTCTCTATTCCCAGATCACTCAAATAGACACCTATTTTTGCTTCATCTAACGTAGGATAGTCTTTTAAGATCAACCCGTAACTTCTAAGTGCCTTGGCATAGTCTCCCTGCAGAAACTCATGTTCGGCTCTTTTAAGTAGTAAATCTTGACTTATTTTACTCATAGTTAATTATAATTGATCCAATTTGTCTTCAAAACCCGCAGGTACGTTTTTTACACTGATCTCAGGGTGAATAAGTGTTTGCATCTGTCTCTCTACACCGAACTTGATCGTTGTACCTGAACTACCGCAACCTACACATGCACCTTGAAGCTGTACAAAGACTGTTCCATCTTTAATGGCAATTAATGTTATATCCCCTCCATCAAGTTTAATAGAAGGTCTTACCTTTTCTATTACGTTCATTACGGCAGGTTCTAGTTCTTCATCTGAAAATGGTATCAATTGTTCTCCTTTTCTTGCATCTCTTTTATAGAGGCATATCATAAAATTATTATAACGAAATCATAGTAAAATCTTTGTTACTATGTTCTTTAAGAGTGTTATACACTAAAAGTGTTACTTTGTCAATGTGTATTTGAATTGTTTAATGATTTAAGTTGTAGAAGATAGTATTCAAGGCAAAGCCTTGAAATACTGAAGTTTCAGAGGTAATTATACGAGTTCGATAATTGCCATAGGTGCTGAATCACCTTTTCTCATACGTGTTTTAATAATTCTTGTATATCCACCATTTCTGTCTGCATACTTTGGTGCGATCTCGTTTACAATCTTATTTGTACACTCTTTGTGTTGTAACATTGCAAAAATTGCTCTGTGTGCATTAAAATCACCAGAAGAAGCTTTACTAATAAGCTTTTCAAAATAACTTCTAAGCTCTTTAGCTTTTGGCAATGTCGTCTCAATTCTACCCTCTTTTGTCAAAGCAATAGATAGGTTTTTAAGAAGTGCTGCTCTATGCGCAGACGTTCTATTTAATTTACGGTAACCATGCTTATGTCTCATAATATTCCTTTACTGTAACAACTATGCTTTAAGTTGTTCTATTTTCTTTACAAGATTGACTCTTGTAACGTCTGCAAGTTCAAAATCTGGACCAAATCCGTGCTCTACGAGACACTCAGAGATTTCATCTAAAGATTTTTTACCAAGATTTTTAATATTTTTAATCTCATTTTCACTCATCAACACCAATTCACCAAGGAACTTTAATCCAGCTCTGTCAAGTGAATTGAATGATCTTGCACTAAGGCCAAGACTGTCTACCGTTTGCATGAAAGGTTTGAGTTCGCTATCGTCACTGTTTCTTTTTACCGGTGCTACAGAGATATCTAAATCAAGTACCGTATTAAAAACAGAAAGTTGCTTATTCATTACTTCCAGTGCATTTGTAAATGCTTCAACCGGACCAATCTGACCATCTGTTTCGATGTCGAATGTAATCTTTTCAAAGTTAGGATTGTCCTCTACAAGTACAGGCTCAATCTTATAGTTCGCTTTTCTTACCGGAGTAAAGAAAGCATCAAGTGCAATACTGTCACTTTCAACATCATCTCTAAGGTCTTCACTTGGTACATAACCAATACCTTTTGAGATAACCACTGTAAAGTTAAGTTCTGCATCTTCATTCAGTGTTGCAAGTGGCAAATCACCATTCACAACTTCAATTTGATCATTGTTCAGATCTTGTGCTGAAACTTCTTTGTGCCCAGAGAAACTGTATTTTAACTCCACTCTGTCACTTTCGTCTTTAATTTTAAAACGAATGTTCTTAAGATTGATAATAAATACAGCAACATCTTCATGCATACCCCTGATATTATCAAACTCATGTGCAGCTCCTTCGATCTTGATCGAAATAGGTGCATACCCGATAGAAGAACCTAAAATAAGTCTTCTTAGTGGGTGTGCGAGTGTAACGGCATAGCCGCTCTCAAAAGGATAAGCAACGATCTCAGCACGGTTCGCACTCACTTCGTTTACTTCTACTTCTGTTGGCATAAATGGTGCAACTTTAATTTTTCTCATTAATAGCCTTTACTTATGTTGTGTATTATTTAGAGTATAGCTCAACGATTAGACGCTCTTCAACTGGGATTGCGATCTCTTCTCTCTCTGGGATTCTTGTGAATAGACCAAAAAGTTTTTCTTTGTCCATATCAACCCAGTCAACCATACCAGTTTGGTTAGTCAATTCAACTGATCTAAGGATCTGAGGATTTGTTTTACTTTTCTCTCTAATCTCGATTTTTTGACCTGCTTTTACTCTATATGAAGGGATATCTACTCTTTTCCCATCTACCATTACGTGTCCGTGGTTTACGAATTGTCTTGCTGACGCTCTAGTCGTAGCAAATCCCATTCTATAAACAACATTATCAAGTCTTTGCTCAAGAAGTTGGATAAGGATAGCACCTGTATTTCCCTCTTTTGAGTTTGCTTCTTTATAAAGTGCTCTAAATTGTTTTTCACTTACACCATACATAAATTTAGCTTTTTGCTTCTCTTGAAGTTGAAGACCATATTCACTGATCTTTGTTCTTCTTTGCCCATGTTGCCCTGGTGCATATGGTCTTTTCTCCAATGCACTTTTACCAGCGAGTCTTCTCTCACCTTTTAACCCAAGATCAACACCAAGTCTTCTTTCTAGTCTTTCAACTGGACCTCTATATCTTGCCATGCTTATACCCTTCTCTTCTTAGGTGGTCTACAACCATTGTGTGGAAGTGGTGTAATATCTTTTAAGAATGTTACACGAATACCTTCTGTTGCACCAATTGCTTTAACAGCAGTGTCTCTACCAGAACCAGGACCTTGTACTTTGATCCCTACTTCTTTAATACCATTTTCCATTGCTTTTGCCATTGCATCAGCTACAGCTTCAGTCGCTGCAAAAGGAGTTGATTTCTTACTACCTTTGAAACCTAGTGCACCAGCACTGCTCCAAGAGATAACATTTCCCATTTCGTCAGTCACTGTAATTACAGTGTTATTGAAAGTTGCAGCAACATATACTACACCTTTAGCAATACTTTTTTTTGCTTTTTTCTTAGCCATCTAATGTACTCCTTATGCCGCGCCGACAGTTTTACGCTTACCTTTACGAGTACGCGCATTTGTCTTTGTCTTTTGTCCACGACAAGGTAAACCTCTTCTGTGTCTAAGACCTCTATACGAACCTAGATCCATAAGTGCTTTGATATCCAAACTCACTTTTTTTCTAAGATCACCTTCAACCATAACATTTTCTTGAATATCATTACGAATCGTTGCTGCTTCAGCATCTGTAAGTTCATGTACTCTTTTGTTATAGTCAACACCTGTTCTATCAAGAATTTTTCTTGATGTTGTCAAGCCAATACCAAAAATGTAAGTAAGTGCATACTCCATTCTTTTCTTTTGTGGTAAATCAACACCTGCAATACGTGCCATGTTTATCCTTGTCTTTGTTTATGTTTTGGATTTTTACAAATCACGCGTACGATACCCTTGCGTTTAATAACTTTACAGTCATCACACATTTTTTTCACTGATGGTCTAACCTTCATTGGTTACTCCTACGATATATTTGCACCTAGAATGTTTAACAAACATCCCTGTTTTGCGTGGATTATTGATGTATCATAATCCAACCCTTGAGTAATCGGTGCAACTTAATCAAAGATTCTTCGCGCAGTTTCCTAAAGCCTAATAGTTTTAGGGATGGGGATTATACCGAAATATTTATTAAGTTTATCTTATATTAAAATGTGAGGAGGATTAAAAATAGAAGGGGATGCATTTACAACAAAAGTGTAAATGCAGGTTGAACGGAAAAGTTCCCGTCCTATTTGTATCTAAATGTGATACGACCTTTATCAAGACTGTATGGAGTAAGTTCTACTTTTACAGTATCGCCTGGAAGAATTTTAATGTAGTGCATTCTCATCTTACCAGCAATATGACAAAGGACAATGTGTCCATTATCCAATTCTACTCTGAATGTCGCATTTGGTAATGCTTCAACTACTTTACCGTCAATTTCAATTACATCATCTTTAGCCATTGTATTCCTTTATGAATTTTCTACTTTAGTTTCTTAAGTTCTGTCAAAATCATGAAGCTTAAGCTTCAGTCAATATGATAGCTTTACCGTCTACTACAGCAACCTGGTGCTCATAGTGTGCTGATCTCAGTCTATCTTCACTAAGAACTGACCATTTGTCATCAAGCAATACAGGTGTACCGCTTTTTTGACATACCATTGGTTCCAAACAAAAGACCATTCCATTTTTAATTTTGGGTCCCTGATTTGTTTTTCCCTCAAGATAGTTAGGTATATTTGGTTCATCATGTGCTTTCGTGCCGATACCATGACCACAATAATCACGCAATGGGATATATCCTGCCGAAACGATATAATCTTCAAGAATCTTTGACAATTCTTTAAAACGCATACCCTCTCTGATAGAATCTATCGCATGATAAAGAGCACCTTTTGCACACTCGATAAGTGCTTCATCTTCAGCAGAGATTTTACCCACTGCCATTGTGATCGCAGCATCACCAAAATAACCATCCAGTTTTGTCCCGATATCTAAACCGAGTACATCACCTTCTTCTATAACTCTATCTGTAGGGACACCATGAATACATACTTCATTAAGTGAAGTACATACAGAACCGGTAAAACCATACAGCCCTTTAAACGATGGTATAGCACCATGCTCACGGATATAGGCTTCACCTAAAGCATCAATTTCTTTCAGTGTCATACCTGGTTTAACGATGTTTTGAAGATATTGAAGTGTTTTTCCAACGATTTCGCCAGCTCTTTTGAGCTTAGCGATCTCATCAGGTTTTCTGATAGCAATAGCCATTATAAACCTACATTACCCAATGTATCATATTGATTCATTGTTCTTTGTGCTTCGATCTTTCTCATCGTATCAAGCGCTACTTGAACAATGATCAGTACTGCAACCCCACCAAAGTAGAAAGATGCACCCATTCCAGAGATAATCATAAATGGTACTGTAGAAATGATCGCAAGGTATACTGCACCTGAACCCGTCAGTCTACTTGCCACTTCATTCAAAAATTCTTTCGTGTGTTCACCTGGTCTCACACCAGGGATAAATCCACCTTGTCTTTTCAAATTGTCTGCAATGTCTTTAGCATTAAATGCGATTGACGCATAGAAAAATGCAAAGAACATAACAAGCAGGAAAGTAACCACATTGAATGTGATCCCGCCTGGTGCCAATGAGTCAGCAATCGCTACTAAAAATGGTGTAGTGCTTGACTGAAGCATTGTCAATGGGAACATCAATACAGCTGAAGCAAAGATAGGAGGAATCACACCTGAAAGGTTTACTTTTACAGGAATGTAGTTCATCACTCTCTTTGTCTGATTCTGCATGATTGTCTTTCTTGAATAAGAGATAGGAACCCTTCTCTCACCAAGTTCAACATAGATAATAGCCAAGATAGTAATCAGCATAATTGCCAAAATACCAAGTACAACCAAGAAGTTCATCTCACCTGCATTGACTGCTCTAACAGTATTACCGATCGCAGAAGGCAAGCCAGATACAATACCAGCAAAGATAATCAATGAAATACCATTACCGATACCTTTTTGTGTGATCTGTTCACCTATCCACATCAATAACATCGTACCTGCCAACATAGAGAAGGTCGTAATGACTGTAAACATCATAGGATCGATCATCACTGCACTCTGTCCTGCTCTACCTGTCATACTTTGAAGTCCCATAGATACACCAATAGCTTGTACTACAGTAATAAATATAGTGAAATAACGAATGATCTGCATATATTTTTGCATACCGTCACGTTCTTTTTTCATTTGACCGAGTGCGGGGAAAGTTGCTGCGAGAAGTTCCATAACGATGGAAGCAGTAATATAAGGCATGATACCTAAAGAGATGATACTTAAACGTTCAACGGCATTACCAGAGAACATATTCATTAGCCCAAGGGCATTGTTTGTATTGCTATCAAAGAACTCTTTGATAACATTCAAATCAACACCTGGAGTTGGGATATAGGCTAAAACTCTGTACGCAAAAAGGAATCCTAATGTGATAAGGATTTTTTGAGTTAAAGCATTGCCCATAATTATTTTCCGCTTGTTGTAACAGCGTCGTCTTTGATTTTAGCTGCAAGATCTTTTGCAGATGCACCAATCAACTTCACTTTCGTTACATTTTTTTGTAATTTATGCACTGACTTGATCGTCTCAAGCGTAATCTCAGAAAGTTCAGCGATTGCTTTGATCTTTTCTACGTTGATCACATATGGTTTCTCAACTGAAGAAGTGAAACCGATTTTAGGCAATCTTTTGTAGAGTGGCATTTGACCACCTTCAAATCCTCTTTTTCTTTTGTAACCAGATCTAGACTTTTGACCTTTTTGACCACGTCCAGCTGTTTTACCTGTTCCTGAACCTTGACCACGACCAACTCTTTTTCTGTTTTTCGTTGATCCTGGAGCAGGTTGTAAATTATGTAAACCCATACTTTACCCCTTACGCTTTAATTCTAGTAAGTGCTTGGATTGTCGCTCTTACTAGGTTATTTGGGTTGTTAGAGCCGATTGATTTTGAAAGGACATCTTTTACCCCTGCAAGCTCAAGTACTGGTCTAGCAGCACCACCGGCGATAACACCTGTACCTTCACTCGCTGGTCTAAGCACGATTCTACTTGCGTTGAATTTGTGCTCAATATCATGAGCGATAGTTGTACCTTTGATGTTTACTTTCACAAGGTTTTTGTGAGCATCATCAACCGCTTTTTTAATCGCATCAGGAACTTCTTTGGCTTTACCAAATCCGTATCCAACTGTACCGTTTCTGTCACCAATCACTACAAGTGCAGTAAATCTAAATCTTCTACCACCCTTAACAACTTTAGTAACACGACCGATATTAACGATTACTTCTTCAAATTCTTTTTCTATTTCTTCCATCATGATTCCTTAAAACTTGATTCCGGCTTCTCTAAGTGCATCAGCAAATGACGCAACAACACCGTGGTAAAGGTAACCATTTCTGTCGAAAGCAACAGTTTCAATGTTTTTAGAAGCAAGGTTTTTAGCCATCTCTGCAGCTACTTTTTTTACATCTTCCTGGTTCACTTTAAGACCAAGTTTTCTACCATCAGCAGAAGCAAGTGTAACCCCAGTAGTGTCATCAATAGCCTGAGCATAAAAGTGCTTGTTTGACTTAAATATAGACAATCTTGGGTTTGTATCTGTACCGAAGACTTTACCTCTTACTCTAGCTTTTCTTTGAGCGCGAAGTTTATTTTTTCTTTTTTGAATACTTTTTAACATCTACCGCTCCTTACTTACCAGCTGCTTTACCAGCTTTTCTGATGATCACTTCATCAGTATACTTCACACCTTTACCTTTATACGGCTCTGGTGGTCTGAAATCTCTAATCTCAGCAGCGGCTTGACCTACTGCTTGTTTGTCTGTACCGCTGATCGTAATGATGTTTTTCTCAACTTTAACGTCAAGTCCCTCTGGGATATCAAAATTAATATCATGTGAGTGACCCAATTGAAGGTTAAGTACTTTACCTTGAACAGCTGCTCTATAACCAACACCATTGATCTCTAAAGATTTAGTATATCCTTGATCTAAACCAATGATAATGTTGTTGAAGAGTGCTCTGTATGTTCCCCAGAACGCTGCATCTTGTTTTTCATCACCTTTTCTTTCAAAAGTCACTTCTGAACCATCGATACTGATCCCAACTCTACCATGAGTTTCAAGTCTTTTTTCAAGATTGCCTTTTTTAGCCACGAGAGTCGTACCGTCTAGTGATACTTCAATACCACTTGCCACAGTTACTGGTCTTTTTCCTATTCTTGACATCTTTATTCCTTACCAAATACTACAGATTACTTCGCCACCGATTCCACGTTTAAACGCTTCATCATTAGCAAGAACACCCTGGCTTGTCGAAACAACCAAAGTACCGTAACCGTTTTTAAATGTTCTAATATCATCTCTACCTTGGTGAACACGTCTACCAGGCTTAGAGATTTTTTTGATCTCATTGATCACGCTTTTTTCATTCTCATCATATTTAAGAACTACTTTTATAGTTTTTTTGTTTCCATCTTCTTTTACTTTGTAGCTTTCAAGGTAACCTTTATCTACAAAAATAGATACGGTTGCTTCAATCGCATTTGAGTGAAGAAGTGTTGTAACGTCTAGTCTTCTTTGCGCAGCATTTCTTATACGAGTAAGAGAGTCTGCAATTATGTCTGTCATCATCTTTTAATTCTCCTTACCAGCTTGCTTTGCGCATGCCAGGGATAAGACCTTCATTGGCCATTTTTCTTAAACACACACGACAAATACCGAAGTCTCTGTATACTGAGTGAGGTCTACCACAAATGTTACATCTTGTATATGCTTGCGTAGAGAACTTTGCTTTTCTCTTTTGCTTAGCTATCATTGATTTCTTAGCCATTAGTTTCTCCCTTTAGCGAAAGGCATACCAAGCTTTTCTAAAAGCATGAACCCTTCTTTATCATCTTCAGTACTCGTTACTATTGTAATATTCATACCGTGTGTTTTAATTACTTTGTCAAATTCAACTTCTGGGAACATCAATTGCTCTTGAAGACCGAAGTTATAGTTACCACGTCCGTCAAAACCTTTTCTTGGTGTACCTCTAAAGTCTTTTACTCTTGGAAGAGCAATAGATACGAGTTTGTCAAAGAAGTTATACATATTTTCACCTCTAAGTGTTACTCTAATACCTGTTGGAGCACCTTCTCTAGCTTTAAAACCTGCAACAGATTTTCTAGCTGATACGATCACTGCTTTTTGACCAGCGATAAGTGAGATAGTGTCTGCCATGTTTTGGATAAGTTTGTTATCTTTACCCTCTTCACCGGCACCAACAGAGATAACTATCTTTTCAAGCTTAGGAGTCTGCATCGGGTTTTTAGTACCACACTCTTCTCTGAGTGCAGGAACGATGTCATTGTACTTTTGCTTCATTCTACTCATAGGATTATCCCTCTACTTTTTTTACATTTGAGATATGGATCGGCATTTCTTTGTTTGCAAATCCACCCTCTTTGTTTTCTTCGCTTGGTTTTACAGCTTTTTTAGCTGTTTTACAACCCGCAACGATCACTGCATCTTTTTTTGTAAGTACCTGAAGAACTTCTCCAACTGTACCTTTATCATCACCAGCGATAACCATTACCTGGTCACCCTTTTTGATTTTGAATGTTTTAGCCATTACCATACCTCCGGTGCAAGTGATACAATTTTCATAAAACCTGCATATCTTGTTTCACGACTTACAGGACCAAAGATACGTGTACCTATCGGCTCTCTTTTGTCATCGATAATTACTGCCGCATTGTCGTCAAATCTGATAAGTGAACCATTTTCTCTCTGGATCTCTTTCTTCGTTCTAACCACTACTGCTTTAACAACTTTACCTTTTTTCACTTTTCCAGTTGGAAGTGCTTTTTTCACAGAAGCAACGATAACGTCACCTACTGATGCATATCTTCTTTTAGATCCACCAAGAACCTTGATACACATGATTTCTTTAGCACCAGAGTTATCTGCTACATTTAATCTTGTAAAACCTTGGATCATTACACTTCTCCTCTCTTCACGATTTCAAGAAGTCTGAAACTTTTTGTTTTTGAAAGTGGTCTACATTCGATAGCACTCACTGTATCTCCAACATTGATGTCGTTCTTCTCATCGTGAATAAGATATTTTTTAAATCTTTTTACAGTCTTGTGATATCTTGGGTGAAGTACTCTTCTTTCAACTAAAACAGTTGCAGTTTTTTCTCCAGCCTTTTTGATCACAGTACCTTGTATTTGTCTTTTTGGCATGTCTGACCCTTTACTTCGATCTAGCAGCAGTTAATGCTGTTTGAATTCTAGCGATGTCTTTTTTCGCTACTCTTAACTCAGAAGTGTTTGTAAGCTGCATAGTCTTTTGCTTTGCATTCAGTGTAAACAATTCAAGTTTTTTCTCTTTAAGCATCTCTGTGAGTTCTGCTTCATTTTTGTCTTTTAAATCAATATAGTTCATTACTATCCTTTAAAGTGATAATTTTACACTTAAATGGCATTTTATGAATAGCAAGTGTTAACGCTTCTCTTGCAAGTGTTTCTTCAACGCCTGCCATTTCAAAAATGATTCTACCTGGCTTAATGTTCATTACCCATCTATCAACTCCACCTTTACCTTTACCCATTCTTGTTTCAAGTGGTTTAGCAGTAAGTGGCTTATCTGGGAAAACTCTGATCCAAGTTTTACCTGTTCTTGCAATTTTTCTGGTCATCGTAATACGCGCAGCTTCGATCTGTCTAGAATCGATTCTACCAGCTTCAGTTGCTTTGATCGCGATATCACCAAACTCGATTTTGTTACCTCTGAAAGATTTACCGCGGTTACGGCCTTTCATCTGCTTTCTCCATTTAGTTCTTTTAGGCATTAGCATGATTATTCACCTCTTTTTCTAGATGGCTTTCTACCACCTTTTTTCTCTTCTTGTGGCTCTGCTTGGATACCTTTAGCAAGAACTTCACCTTTGAAGATCCAAACTTTAATACCAATGATTCCATAAGTAGTATGTGCTTCTGCAAAACCGTAATCGATTTTCGCTCTAAGTGTATGAAGAGGAACTCTACCCTCTAGGTACCACTCAGTTCTTGCCATTTCAGCACCACCAAGACGACCAGATACAGAAATTTTAATTCCTTTTGCACCTGATTTAAGTGCACCTTGAATTACTTTTTTCATTGCACGTCTAAATGCCGTTCTTCTTTCAAGTTGCGTTGCAACATTTTCAGCAGCAAGTTGACCTGAAGCTTGAGGACGTTTCTCTTCTTTAATGTTGATCGCTACATCTTTACCAAGCATTTTGATAAGTGTTGCTTTCAATTTTTCAATATCTGCACCTTTTTTCCCGATAATGATACCAGGTCTAGCAGTCACGATATTTACTCTTAATTTTTTAACTGTTCTTTCGATGATGATGTTAGAAACACCTGCATAGAAAAGTTCTTTTTTAAGGTATTTTCTGATTTTGTAATCTTCAGCGATAAAATCTGCTGTTCTACCTTTTGCAGGAAACCATCTTGATTCCCAGTTTCTATTAATTCCAAGTCTAAGACCTATAGGATTTACTTTTTGACCCATATTATGCGTCCTCCCCAGTTTTTTCAGCTACGCCAACTTCAACTAAAATGTGTGCTGTTGGTTTAATGATTCTAGAAGCTGTACCTCTAGCTCTTGGTCTCCATCTTTTCATTACCGCTGCTTTATCCACTCTACAAGAAGTAATCGTTACTTCTTCTGGTTCAAAGTCACCGTTAGCAACTGCAGATGCAATTACTTTAGAAATGATACCCGCTGCTTTGTTAGGCATAAACTCTAGTGATGCAAGCGCAAGCTCTGCATTCATACCTTGAACTTCTCTAGCAATAAGTCTAGCTTTAGTAGGTGAAACTCTTACGAATTTTAATAATGCTCTACTCATATTACCCTACCTTCTTCTGCACTGAACCTTTATGGCCCTTAAATGTTCTTGTTGGTGCAAATTCACCTAATTTGTAACCTACGTGATTTTCAGTTACAAATACTGGTACAAATTGTCTACCATTGTGAACGTTGATCGTTAAACCAATGAACTCAGGGAAGATCACTGATCTTCTTGACCAAGTTTTAATAGGTTTATTTGAACCTTCTTCTTTTGCTTTAAGCACTTTTTTCATTAGGTGACCATCGATGAATGGACCTTTTTTTGTCGATCTTGCCATATCTTAGCCCCTTACTTTTTACGCTTAGAGATAATTAACTTATCACTAGCTTTTTTCTTACGAGTTTTAAACCCTTTAGCCGGAGTACCCCATGGAGATACTGGATGACGTCCTGAGTTTGTTTTACCTTCACCACCACCGTGTGGGTGATCGATAGGGTTCATCGCAGAACCACGTGTTTGTGGTCTGATACCAAGGTGTCTGCTTCTACCAGCTTTACCGATAACGATATTTGAGAAATCTTCGTTACCCACAGTACCGATCGTAGCAAGGCATGTACCTAGTACATATCTCATTTCACCAGATGGAAGTCTAAGTGAAACGTATTTACCGTCTCTACCCATGATCTGTGCATAACCACCCGCTGAACGTGCGATCTGACCACCATGACCTGGATTTAATTCAATGTTATGAACCAAAGTACCCACTGGGATATTCTTCAATGTCATTGCATTACCAGTCTTGATATCAAGTCCTGACTCAGCTGACATGATTTTATCGCCTACTTTAAGTCCTTTTGGTTGAAGTACATATCTTCTGTCACCATCAACATATTTGATAAGACAAATTCTACAGTTTCTGTACGGATCGTACTCAACAGTTGCTACTGTACCTTCGATGTTAAATTTATTTCTTTTAAAATCGATGATTCTATATAGTTTTTTAGCACCTGCTTCTCTGTGACGAGAAGTGATTCTACCGTTACTGTTTCTACCTGCAGATCTTGGAAGATTCTTAAGTAGAGCTCTAACGCTTGCTTTGGCAGTGATATCACCACTGTCAAGGTTAGTCATATAACGACGTGAAGGTGTGGTTGGTTTATATGTTTTAATTGCCATCTTCTATCCTTATACCGCTAAGCTTTCGATTTTTGCATCTTCTGGAAGTTTGACATAGAACTTTTTCAAGTCTGGTCTCTTTCCTTCAATACCTTTAAATCTTTTCACTTTACCGTTTACTCTCATTGAGTTTACTTTAAGTGGATTGATCCCGAAGAACTCTTTAAACACTTCTTTAAGACCATTTTTAGTCATTCTTGGAGTTGTTTGAACTACGATGACACCATCTTCTTGAAGAGCCAAACTCTTCTCTGTATACATAATTGATTTAATATCTGTAATATCTGCCATCTTAAGCCTCTTTAGTCAATTTATCAAATAGTGCTTTTTCAATCACAATTGAGTGATATGCCGCAGCAAGATAAGCATTAAGCTCATTTGATTCAATGAGGTATGCGTTCTGAAGATTTCTGAATGCTAAGAAAGTCTTATCATCGATCATCTCTTTTACTACAAGTACATCTCTTTGCTCAAGTCCATTTACAAATGCCAATGCATCTTTTGTTTTACCTGATGCAATTTCAATGTTGTCAACAACAAAAAGTCTTTCGTTCGCTGCCATCTCTGCAAGTGCATGGTAAAGCGCAAGTTTCTTTTGCTTTTTGTTGACTTTTTGGTCATAGTTCTTGTTTGTACTTGGACCAAATGCAACACCACCGCCAACAAATAGAGGTGATCTCAATGAACCTGCTCTTGCACGTCCGCCACCTTTTTGTGCCCATGGTTTCTTACCACCACCACGTACAGCAGATCTATTTTTAGTCTGTGCAGTGTTAGCTCTAAGACCAGCAGCATACGCTTTACAATAGAGGTAAAGGTTATGCGGGTGAACTTCCAAAAATGATTGTGGAAGGTCTGTTGTTTTAATTACTGTTGTTTTCATTATTTAACTATCCTTACCAATCCTCTAGCCCCATTGTGACCAGGAATTGAACCTTTTAATACTAAGATACCGTTTTCAGCATCAAATGACATTACATCATTTTTAACAGTTACTTGTGAATTACCGTAATGTCCAGGCATTTTTTTACCAGGCATTACACGTCCAGGCCATTCGGCATTACCGATTGAACCGATACGTCTACCAAATCTATGTCCGTGTGAACCAGGTCCACCACCAAAGTTGTGACGCTTCATACCACCAGCAAAACCTCTACCCTTAGTGTTAAGAGAAGTTTTTACTACTGCAGTCTCAGCCAATACAGCTGTGTTTAAATCACCAGCTTCAGTACCTTCAGCAACTTCGATAGTCATAAATTTGTTAAACTCTTTAGATACACCATACTTAGTCTGTTGACCTTCGATGCTCTTATTAAGTTTTTTACTAGAGTTATACGCAACAAGTGCTTTCCCGTCTTCTCTCACTTCACAAACTTTCGTTTCAATAACTTTAAGAAGTGTAACTGGAACACTTGGTACATCAACAGTTCTGCTCATACCAATTTTTTCTACAATAAATTCCATTTCCTACTCCTACTTGTCCATTGATCTTATTTCAACTTCGATTTCAGGTGCTAGATCCAACTTCATAAGTGAATCAATAGTATCTGAAGTAGCCGAAACGATGTCGATCATTCTTCCGTGAATTCTGATCTCAAATTGCTCACGTGCGTCTTTGTTGACGTGTGGTGATTTAAGAACCGTATAACGCTTAAGTTTAGTTGGCATTGGAATTGGCCCTCTAATCTCTGCACCTGTACGTTTAACTGCATCTATAATAGCAGCAACTGATCTGTCTAATACTCTGTGATCGTAAGCTTTAAGCTTTAATCTAATTTTTTCCATATTTTACCTTTAAAAGAACTCGTTAGTACGTGCCTAAAACACAGGGGTTTAACCCTCTAACATAAATTTAGGAACGCGAATTATACCCAAAGTTTTTGAAAGGTGCAATGCTTTTTAGTCTAAAAATGCTACAATCTTGAAAAATATTTCCTTTTTAAAAGGAAAGTATAGGCTAGGTGGAATCATGGAATTACTCGAATATTATCAAAATCAACGTTATGTCACTATCAATTATGTACCAAGAAAATGCCAATTGCCTCACAAAGGTGATATTAACCTCTACGGTGCACGTGGTTCAGGGAAAACGACCATTATTCTAGACCTGATGCATGATAAGGATGAAGAGACGACACTCTATATAGATCTAGAAGATCCCAATTTAATATTCAACACACTCTCTACCCTCTCTCTTCAGCAATACATAGACCGTGAAGGCATTACCCTGCTCATACTTGATCATTACACAGAAGGCTATCTTCCTTCTTTCCCCAATGTGGAAAGACTCATTGTTCTTTCACGTATACCTCTGCAGCATAAAGACTTGATCCCTGTCGAGCTTTTTCCTTTAGACTATGAAGAGTTTCTTGCCTTTGAGACCAGTGTCTCTCAGAGCAGTGGTTTTAACCACTTCTTACGCTCTGGTACCCTGCCTATGATCGCAAGGTCACAAAAAACCAATGCACAAGTGATGAAAAACTTTTTGAAAAGTTCTTTCGATGTCAATGAACAGAAGCTTCTTCTTGTGCTTGCACAACACCATACCAAACACCTTACTATACATCAGGTCTATACCTTTGCAAAGGAAAAGTTTAAAGTCTCAAAAGACTGGCTTTACAAAACGATGAAGCTCTTTACGGAGGAAAAACTTGTTTTATTCATCGAAGACAGATATCAAAAATCCGGAAAAAAGATGCTGCTTTTTGACTTTGCTTTTGCCAAGTATCTTACCATAGGACAACCCTTTATCTTACAGTTTGATACTATGATAGCCTTAGCCCTTGTGAAGCACGGTATTGAGGTGCAAACACTGGGGATACATGGATATGTGACGAAAAACAATGAACTGATCATTCCTGCTCCTTTTGAGAGTGAAGAGAGTCTCTGGGTAAAGTCCCAAGGCAAATTTTCTATCTACAAAAAGTATGGGATAAAAAAAGTGACCATTGTCACAGTAGCCAATACCTACGACTATCAGATAGAAAAACTCTACTTTGAAGCGATCCCTTTTAATGAATGGAGTGTCATCAATGCTGAAGAGTAATATAAGCTAGCTTTAGCTAAAATTCGCATGCCTCTTTTCAGACCTGTGCAATGGTTCTGAGAGACAACGGGTCAGGACGGGAACGTAGCAGCCCACCTTTCTTTACTGTGTGCCGCAGTAATCTGGGAAGGGGTATTTACTTCTTTTACATACATAATCCCAATGAACATTAAACTAAAACACCCACTTTAGTAAAATGGGACATATTTGCATGTAAAATAATGATAGAGAGGTGGCCGAGTGGTCGAAGGCGCACGACTGGAACTCGTGTATGGGGCAACTCATCGAGGGTTCGAATCCCTTCCTCTCTGCCATAAAATTCATATACTTTTCTTTTTTGTTACCAGAATATAAATCATACAAAAAAGAGCATATAACCATTTTTAACAAACCAGAAAATATTCCTGCACCTGCTGCTTTAACTGCTTGCATAGTTTGCTTCATTTGCGCATCTTTGCTTTTTAACATACACTGTATTATAATATATTACAGTATTGGCAATACAGGAAGTGTCCAATATATTAATACTATGGGACACTTAACATGCATGAAAGTAAAACATTATGAAAAGTTTTAATACCTATTACATCAATAAACGACAATTAGAATCGTTTATCCACGATAAAAAGATTTACAACTCTTCTTCTCTTTTAATCCAGGTATATTCTGCCATTGTCGATAAAACATTTATATCTACGCTATTATCAGAACTCATAATGCTCTTGCCTAATGCAGTCATTATAGGGAGTACGACTGATGGAGAGATCATGGATGGAAAAGTCTCTTCAGGAAAAGTCGTTCTTAATTTTAGTCAGTTTGAAAACACTACACTTAGAGCAGCCTCTGCAGAACATAAGGTCAACGGCTATTATAGTGGACAATATTTGGCAAAAGAGTTGATCACAGATGATACGAAGCTGCTCATTGCTTTTACAGATGGCTTGCATACCAATGGAGAAGAGTTTCTCCATGGTATCGCTTCTATAGATGATAACGTGATCGTTGCGGGAGGTCATGCTGGAGACAATAGTCACTTTGCAAAGACCTATGTCTTCAGCAAAGAACATATCTTTTCAAAAGGTGCTGTGGGGGCTACGCTGAACAGCAAACACTTACATGTACATACAGACTATAGTTTTAACTGGCATCCTATCGGTAATGAACTGACGATTACGAAAGCGGAAGGTAATCGCGTATATACCATCGATGGAAAAAGCGCTGTAGATACCTATGCCTATTATCTAGGAGAAGATATCGCCAAAGGTCTTCCTAGCATCGGGGTTGAATTTCCTTTGATCGTCAATCGTAACGGTTCAACGATGTCACGAGCATGTATAGCGAAAGAGGATGACGGGTCATTGATCGTTGGAGGTAACTTATATACAGGAGAAAAAGTACGGATAGGCTATGGAAACGCCAAAGAGATCTTACGCAAGTCGCAAACCATTTTTAACACTACTTCTCGAAAACCTTCTGAAGCCATTTTTATCTACTCCTGTATGACACGTAGACACTTTATGGGTGACGAGGTCGAGTCTGAAGTTTTACCGCTTCAACAGATCTCTCCCGTATCTGGTTTTTTTACCTATGGAGAGTTTTTTAGCACCAATCAAAAAAACCTATTGAATCAGACCATGACCTTGGTTTCGTTAAGCGAGAGTGATCAAATAAACAAACCCACTCTGGATAGTCACCCACAACAGGCTGATATCAATACGACTTCCATAGAGGCATTGATCCATCTGATCAATATCACCAGTGAAGAAGCACAAGAGCAGAACAAAGCACTCCAGGAGAGCAATAAAATAAATCAAGAACTTAAAGAGCGTATGGAGTTGGCTCTCATGGGAAGCAATGATGGTATCTGGGATTGGAATATTCTTGAGAATACTGTCTATTTTTCCCCTCGTTGGAAAGAGATCATTGGCTATACCGACAAAGAACTTCCCAATAAAGTGTCAAGCTGGAGTGACCGTATTCACCCTGATGATTTTGATAAAACCTGGGCAGATGTCTATAAAAATGTCAATGGTGAAACAGAATATTATGAAAATATTCATAGACTGAAACATAAAGATGGACATTGGGTATGGATCCATGACAGAGGGAAAGTTCAGTTTGATGCGCAAGGTAAAGCTGTTCGTATGATAGGTACCCATACAGACATTACAGAACAAAAAGAAAATGAACTGCAATTATTGCATCAGGCACAGATGATCCAACAAACACATGAAGCTGTCAACACAACAGACCTACAGGGCTATATAAGCGGATGGAACAAAGGATCAGAACTGCTCTTTGGGTACAAAGCAGAGGAAGTGATAGGCAAACATATATCTTTATTGTTCCCCCATGAGACCTATGAAACATTTGTCAAAAATATGCCTGAACTGATGCAAAAGGAAGAGTACCGTACTACTTTAACGCTTATTAAAAAATTTAACGTGAAAGTTCTCATAGACCTCTCACTTTCCCTTCTTAAGGATAAAAACGGTTCCAATATGGGTATTGTAGGATACCTGCGAGATATCACCGAGCGTAAAAGAACCGAAGAAGCATTACAGTATCAAGCACATCATGATGCCCTGACAGGTCTTCCAAATCGAGCACTTTTTATGGAGCGTCTCAAGCAAGGGATCCAAAAAGCACAACGCCACAAAACAGGATTGGCAGTCTTTTTTATTGATCTTGACAAATTTAAACATATTAATGATTCACTGGGACATGGAGTAGGAGACAAAGTTTTAAGAATCATTGCAAAACGTCTTCAAGATATCATTCGAAGAGAAGATACTTTGGCTCGTTTAAGTGGTGATGAATTTACCATTATTATGGAGGATTTAAACCATCCCGAAGATGCATCCATATTGGGAGAGAAAATTCTCAGAACATTGGCAAAGGCTATTGTGATGAATGAGCAGGAACTGTATGTTTCGGGAAGTATCGGTATCAGTTTTTATCCGCAAGATGCCAAAGATGCCCAATCTCTTCTGAAGTATGCCGATACTGCCATGTATAGAGCAAAAGAAGAAGGTCGCAACAATTACCAGTTCTATGCACCGGAGATGACCGAAATCGCCTTAAAACGCATACTGATGCAAACGAGTCTGCGGCAGGCCATCGATAATGAAGAGTTTATTATTTATTATCAACCTCAAATGAAGACATCCACGAATACATTGATAGGGATGGAAGTCCTCATACGATGGGAACATCCGATTATAGGGTTGATCATGCCTGATGAGTTTATACCTCTGGCTGAAGAGAACGGTATGATAATTGAAATCGATCAGTGGGTCATGAAAACTGCCATGATGCAGATCTCTCAATGGTACAAAGAGGGATTAAATCCGGGGGTACTTGGCCTAAATATTTCTATCAAGCAGTTAGATAAAATAAATTTTCTCCAGCAGATTGAAGCGTCCCTTCGAGACAATGATTTTGATCCAACATGGTTAGAATTGGAGATCACTGAAAGCCAGATGATGAAAAGACCTGAAGAGGTCATTACAAAACTCCATCAAATCAATGCTTTGGGTATAGGGATTTCTATTGATGATTTTGGCACAGGATACTCCTCTTTGTCTCTATTGAAACGTTTACCGATCAACAGGCTCAAAATTGACCGTTCCTTTGTCAAAGATATCCCTGAAGATGAAGAAGATGTCGCTATTGTTGAAGCCATTATTGCACTTTCAAAAAGTCTTAAACTTGATCTTATCGCTGAAGGGGTAGAAACTTCTGAGCAGAGAGACTTCCTTGTTGATCATGGTTGTATCAATATCCAAGGCCACTACTGCAGTCATCCTTTACCAAAAGAAGAGATGCATGAAATACTTGTAAATCATAAAGCATGATTTCCTTCTCTTCAGAGGATCTCTTTCTCATAAAGAATACTCTCTGGTTAAAAAGCAAAAAAAGGCAATTTATAGTATACTCATAGCACTATATTATATATCAAGGGTTTCCATGAAAAAACTATCTCTATTTCTTACTATCTTTGCACTTATTTTCTTAAATGCCTGTCAGGGACCTAGTCTTTCAGGGAAAAAAGTACAAAAAGAATACTATACGGGTGGACAGATACGCTCTGAATTTATTATGGATGATAACACGGGCCAAAATGGTACTCGTAAAGAGTATGGATATGATGGACATGTACTTGCCGTTACACCTATACGGAATGGTGTACCCCATGGTGTTGCCATAGGGTATGATACAAGAGGTCGTGTACTTTCAAAAGTAAATTATATCAATGGGAAAAAAGATGGTTTATATGAAGCATACTATCCAAACGGTGATGTGATGGTATCTTATACATATAAGAACGGTGTAAAAGAGGGGCCGGCACAAACATACAATAAAGATGGGTCTATTCATAGAAGAGTGATATACAGTCAAGATAGAATTGTTAACTAATCCTACGATATGAGTCTTTTACCACAATATACACATATCATTAACCCTAAACTCAAACATATTTATCTTAGCTTTGATGACGAGGGGAACCTCGTCATCAAATCTCCTAAAGTCACACAACAAAAAATAGAAAAGCTCTTACTCAAAAAGTCTTCCTGGATCAACAATGCCAGAGAAAAGATACAACAAAAGAAAGGGAAATCTTTAGACTTTTCCAAGGACTTGGAGTTGTATTTCATGGGGAGGGTCTATCCTCTGACATTGGTACAGCATAGTAAAAAAAGAACACATCTTGAGTTTGATGGGGAAGCATTTATCCTCTTCTACCATACCTATGATGAAAGACTTTTTCAAACACACTTCGATAGATTCTATAAAACAGAATCACAGAAGCATATTCCTTCTCAGGTAGCATTCTGGGCAGAGAAAATGGGTCTTTCCCCCACAAACGTACGATTTCGAAAAACCAAACGGCAATGGGGAAGCTGCAGCGGGAAAAACGTTTTAAGTTTTAACACAATGATGATGAAACTTCCACAAGATGTGATAGAATATATCATCATTCATGAACTGGCACATATCAGGCACAAACATCATCAAAAAGATTTTTGGCAACTGGTTGAACACTATTTACCTGACTACAGAAAACAGGTCGCCGAACTCAAAAATTATACGACGTAAGGAGTCTATTATCGATTCATTTTACCTTCTCGCTTTTATGCTTATCATCCTTTTGGGATCCGTATTTGTGTATATCTTCTATCTTAAAGAAAAAAAAGAACAGCTCGATGCCATCAAACGGGGTTTTTGTCCTCAATGTCATCAAAAAAGCATTGAGCTTACAGACCAAAGATCAGGTGGGTGTTCTGGGCCAAAACTACTCTCCTTTGAGTGTTTGGAGTGTGGATATACCAACAGCTTCGCCGTAGAGAACAGTGATAGTTGCGGGACGGGTGGCTGTCGTTGATCTTCACGTACTTGACACCTAAGTCTTTTCATGTTATAACACCCTACAAAAACAGTCATTTGACATATCACAAAGGCATTTTATGAATTTTAGCAACTCCTCTTTAGATTTCTCTATACTCCCCTACCAGGAAGGTGTGAATCCTCCCGTCACCAAACCTAATCCAGAATTCTTAACAGATATAGGTGAAGAAGGTATGCGAGACTTACTCGATAGATTTTATATGGGGCTCTTTGAAAGTCCGATCAAAGAGATCTTTCCAAAAGACAGAGAAGAGATGAAAAAAGCCGCACAACACTCGGCAGACTTTTTCATACAGATCTGTGGAGGCCCTACTTACTTCAACCAAAACCGTGGTGCACCACAGATGAGAGGAAGACATGCTCCTTTTCCTATCTCGCCTAATGCGAGACTGCATTGGCTAGTCACTTTTGAAGCAGCGCTTCAACCTATCATAGAACAAAAATTAAGTTCAGAAGAAAATATACAAAGTTTTTGGAACTACATTAATGTCTTTTCACTATGGATGATCAATAAACAAGACTCATGATATGCCTCTTCTCTATCAGGGATATTCATTAGCCTAGCAAGTCGATTAAAATCTTTTTACACGTCTGTGACAGTAAGGTTTTGTTCCTTTACGCGCATAGTAATCCTGATGATATACCTCAGCACTGTAAAAAGGTGCTTTAGGTAGTACCTTTGTGGCTATCTTTAGCCCTTTCTTTTCCAAAATATCGATCAATCTCTCGATCGTTTTACGTTCTTCTGTGTTACTGACAAAGATAGCAGAAAGATATTGACTTCCTATATCCGGTCCCTGTCCATCTGCCTGTGTAGGATCATGGATCTCAAAAAAAGTTTTTGCCAGTGTTTCATAAGAGACTTTAGAGGGGTCATATACCACTTCAACTGTTTCTAAATGTCCGGTATCTTTACGTACAACATCGTAGTAGCCCGGATTTTTCACATGACCACCCATGAAACCGGAGGTCACTTCTTTTACCCCTTCGATCATTTCAAGATAATACTCTACACCCCAAAAACATCCGCCTGCAAAATAGGCTTTTTTTAATGCAGAAGTCTGTGCTTTATTTTTTTGAAAATTGAGAGAAATGGAGTTGATACAATGACGTACATTTTTTTCAGTCAACCCCTCGCCTTTAAATACATGTCCCATATGTGCCCCACAGTTGGCACACACGATCTCTGTACGTCTACCGTCTGCATCGGGAACTTCTTTGATGGCTCCAGGAATAGCATCATCAAAACTTGGCCATCCGCAGTGGGAATCAAATTTATCACTAGAGCTATAGAGTGGCGCACCACATACTTTGCAGATATAGGTCCCGTCCTCTTTGGTATCTACATATTGACCTGAAAAAGCACGTTCAGTCCCCTTATCGATAAGTACATGCTTTTCAAATGGGGTGAGCTTGTCTATTTTGCTTTTCCAAGGCTTGAAATCTTGTGCTACCGCAAAAGTAATACCCATTGTCAGTAAGACTAAGATCATGTTTTTCATTGTGCTACCTTTGATAGTTTTCAGAAACTATACTTGGCCAATGTGTAATTTTAATGTACTAATCTCTTTCAATAGCATATTTTCCAGACCCCAAAAGGACAATAGCCAAAGCACTGAATAGATAAAACATCGGTAGTTCCACAGCCCAGGTACCTTGTGACCCTAAACTCAGTAATGATCCAAGCTTCGTTAAGTAGATCGCGACTGCCATATTGAAAACGATCACACCTGCCCACACTCTACTTTTCCAGCCAATGATCAAAAAGATCGGGGCAAGTATTTCTCCCACATAGACTCCATAAGCCAACACTTCAGGTACGCCTTGAGAGTGTAGTAGCCCCTTAATAGATGTGATGCCATGCAACGCTTTATCGATGCCGTGAAAAAGCATCATACCTCCGACCATTAAACGTAATACTAATTTTCCGATATTCTCTGACATATGAAGATCCTTGTGTATAAAAAGTATATGATTATAGCAAGTATTTTGAAAAATTATTGATTTTAATAGAGTGAATAATGGTAATCAGTGAGTAAATATGATAAGAATTTACTATATAAAAAAAGGAATATTCCTCAAAATACTTTGTACTGATATTGAGTAGTGATTATAAAAAATGGATGGCCGGGAGAGGGGGATTCGAACCCCCGGAGGTGTGACCCTCACCGGTTTTCAAGACCGGCACATTCGACCACTCTGACATCTCCCGACAATTTGAAGAATAGAATATTATCCAAAGATAAATAAATTCTAGTTGATATGATGGAGGAGCCACCCGGATTTGAACCGGGGATAGCAGCTTTGCAGGCTGCGGCCTTACCGCTTGGCGATGGCTCCACACTAATATATATAAGTGGTACCCGGAGCCGGACTTGAACCGGCACGGTCACAATGACCGGGGGATTTTAAGTCCCCTGTGTCTACCATTCCACCACCCGGGCATTATTGGTACCATTCATATATTGAAATATTCATTTTTATGGAGCGGGCGAACGGGTTCGAACCGTCGACCCCAACCTTGGCAAGGTTATGCTCTACCGCTGAGCTACGCCCGCAAATCCATACCACTTCTAAGCATTAACTTAAAATTGGAGTGCGATTATAGCCAAAAAAGTTTTTAATGTAAAGAGAAAAACATTACATATACGATAAAAAGTCTATTTGCCCTCTTTTTTTTGAGAATCATCTGCTATAATCCATTAAAATACATATAAAAGGCTTTCTCATGAGAAGTGATGAAATAAAAGAGGGGTTTAGTAGAGCTCCACATAGAAGTCTACTGCGTGCAACCGGTGTAAAAGATGAAGATTTTGAAAAACCGTTCATCGGTGTAGCGAATTCATTTATAGAGATCATCCCTGGGCACTTTTTCCTTAATAAAGTAGCAGAAGTGATCAAAGAAGAGATACGTGCCAATGGTTGTGTACCTTTTGAGTTTAATACAATCGGTGTAGATGACGGTATAGCTATGGGACATGATGGTATGCTTTACTCTCTCCCGAGCCGTGAGATCATCGCCAACTCTGTAGAGACCGTTATGAATGCACATAAACTTGATGCGATGATCGCTATACCTAACTGTGACAAGATCGTTCCAGGGATGATCATGGGTGCTTTACGTGTTGATGTGCCTACAGTATTTGTTTCTGGCGGTCCTATGGAAAAAGGATACACGAAAGATGGTACGCCTATTGACCTTGCAACGGCATTTGAAGCAGTGGGAAAACATGAAACAGGCGAGATCACAGATGAAGAGCTTCATGATATCGAGTGTAATGCTTGTCCAAGTGGCGGGTCTTGTTCAGGAATGTTTACTGCAAACTCTATGAATACGCTGATGGAAGCCATGGGTATCGCGCTTCCAGGTAACGGAACCATACTTGCGCTTACACCTGAGAGAACAGAGCTTTACAGAAAAGCAGCAAGACGTATCTGTGAGATAGCAAAATTGGAACAAAGCGAACGTGAAAAATATCGTATGAAAAATATTTTAAATGAAAATGCCGTACGTAATGCTTTTGCTGTAGATATGGCTATGGGTGGAAGTTCAAATACAGTACTCCATATGCTGGCTATCGCAAAAGAAGCTGAGATAGATTTCAACCTTGAAGATATCAATGCTATCTCTAAGCGTGTTTCTCACATTGCGAAGATCTCTCCATCACTCTCGACGGTACACATGGAAGACATTAACAAAGCAGGTGGGGTCAATGCCGTCATGCATGAAATGATGAAACGTGGTGATAATATCCTCATAGACAATCTATCCATTACCGGAGAAACACTGTATGAAAAAGTGAAAGATGCAGAGATATTGGATACAAATATTATCCACACGATTGACAATCCATATTCTGAAGTGGGTGGACTTGCTATCCTTTACGGTAACCTTGCAGAACAGGGTGCTGTGATCAAAACAGCCGGTATCACCGGAGACAGAGTCTTTACTGGTACGGCAGTGTGCTTCAACTCGCAGGATGAAGCCATTGAAGGTATTCTCGGTGGTAAAGTAGAAGCCGGTAATGTTGTGGTTATTAGATATGAAGGTCCTCGTGGTGGACCTGGTATGCAAGAGATGCTTAGTCCTACAAGCCTTATCATGGGTATGGGTCTAGGAGACAAGGTTGCATTGATCACGGATGGAAGATTTTCTGGTGCAACTAGAGGAGCGAGTATCGGACATGTTAGTCCTGAGGCTGCAGAAGGCGGGCTAATAGGCTTGCTTGAAGATGGAGATGAGATCTTTATTGATGTAGATAATTATATCTTGGAAGCAAAGCTTACATTCGAAGAAATAGCGGAGAGAAGAGACAACTTCAAACCTTTAGTCAAGCCATTGAAAAGTAAATGGCTAAGACAATATAGAGCCTTGGTAACCAATGCCAGTTCCGGAGCTGTGTTAGAAGCTGAATAATACATCTATAAAGTTATATCCTCTCAAAGCGTTGCCTTGAGAGGTCTCCTCGCTCCATAAACGCGAAGCATCCTATAAAATGATTTAATTGATCAAGTGAAGTCTTGATATGAGTTTTCCCATCAGTGTCGCCTTTAAAGGCAATGATACAATGTCTTCTAGACTATTATTCTCTTTTAGAGGGTTCACGCAAGTTATTGTATCGTTTTCCATAACACCTTCCCTTTCATGCACTTCACCACAGCTTGCGCATTGTTTCCATACACCATTCCAAGATACATTGGTATTGTTACATTTTCTACAGGCATTCATAATGCCTCCGTTACACTTTTTATTAAGACAAAATTACCTCGCTGAAGCATTTCATACTGATTCGAAAAGTCATATATGGATTTCATTCACTAGAAGGGTTATGAGGAAGCTATATCCCTCATCAAGAAGAGAACTTCCTATTAAGAAGGACGTCTCGCTCCTTTATATCTGTTGCTATAAAAGTTCTTATTTAGACTTGTAATCACAACCTTTTTCTTTGCAGATGAAGCATGAATGAATTTATTATCCCCAAGATAAATCCCTACATGGTTCACATACCCTTTACGTTTTTTAGAAGTATCAAAGAAGATAAGGTCTCCCTTTTTCAACTCACTTCTTTTCACAAATTTCCCAAATTTTGATTGTCTGATTGAAGTACGTGGGATATCGATACCTATATTTTTGTAGACAAATTTTGTAAAACTAGAACAGTCATAACAATTTTTATTACCACTTGCTCCCCATACGTATTTTTTTCCTAATTTTGTTTTTGCCAATGAAGTAATTCTCTGACATTTATCAACGTCTTTATCTTCTTTCTTGCTCTTACTCTTAAAAAGATCCATGAAAGAAAACGTTTTAGGTTCTTCTTTCTTCTCTTTCTCTAAACTCATTGTATCCAGGTCAGAAAGCGATGCAACTAACTTTTTGTTTGAAGCTGGTTTCTTTGCTTTCGCAAGCGTATTCGTCTTTTTATTTTGAGGGAGATATAATACTTTCCCAATTTTAAGTATTTGACTTTTCCTCAATGCATTGGCTTTTCTTATTTTTGTCACAGAGGTATGATGTTTATGTGCGATAGCAGAAAGAGTATCCCCTTTTTTTGTCACATATTTCATCGGTTTTTCGTACGTTTTAGTATAAGGCACATATGCATTTGTTGGTACCTTCAATACCTTCCCTACCCTCAGGATATCTCCTTTTTTAAGTCCATTGGTCTTTCTTACTTTTGAAATGGTTGTATGATGTTTATGTGCGATAGCAGAAAGAGTATCCCCTTTTTTAACGGTATGTTTGATCATTTGTTTGGCTGTGTGTGTCGATGCTGCAGCTGTCATCGTACTGAGAGATAAGGCAAGTAATAACGCATAAAGTTTCTTCAATGAATTCTCCTACATAATTAAACTATAAGTACAAATGATAAAAATCCATACTTATGAAATATTTGATAGATTGTAACTATATATGATTAATCAAAAATAAACATGCTTTTAAATCAAGCTTAACCTATACTCTACCCTATACCCTATATGTTTACCTCATATTATACACTTTTTTTCAATGCTTCTACAATGTAATCAGCTACCCTAAATGCATTGGCATAAATAGTCCAAGTATACGCTACAGAACCCCCGGTAGGCATAAAACTGGCATCAGCGACAAAAAGATTCTTGACATCATGAGATCGACAATATTTGTTAAGTACGGATGTTTTAGGGTCATTTCCAAAACGACATCCTCCGGCAACCAGGTTCTGAGGGGGTGCAGAAGAGATAGCAGAATAAATGTTTTTTGCTCCCATCTCTTCAAGTACCTTCTCACACTTCTTTGCAATATAATTTCCTACTTTTATATCTTGAGGATGCCCTTCCACACGCAGTTTGCCTACGGGCATACCAAACTTGTCTTTGTGCACAGGATCCAACGAAACAAAACAGTTATCATTAGGGAGCCAGTCATTAAAGACTTCAAAACGTATACTTTTCTGTTCTGTAAAACGAGAAACCAAACGTTCACCCAGATCTTTACCCCATACCAGTTTTCCATCTTTGTAACCATTTTTACGTGCACGACTGATAATGTTTTGATGTTCGAACATGAACTCTACAGAACCGCCTTTAAATTTTCCGTCCCACCAATGGTCTATAAAATACCAGTCCAGAATAGAACGATTGACAAAAAGCCCTGTTGTCATCAGCTCTTCAAATTTGATATGTTTCAAAGCATCCTTATGCAGTTCCCCTTGCCCGGAACCTCCAGCGGAAAAAATGAGGTTCTTACCAAGTTCTCCACTGCTGTTACCCAACCCTTCAGGATGATGTGCATTGGCAGAGTTGAGTAAAAGCCTTGCACTCTCATGCGCTTGTGCAGCCACAACAAAGATCTTTCCTTTGATCTTTTTCTCTTTACCTGTCACAGTGTCAACCACTACGGCATGATCGACCTCATCTTTTTTGTCTGTATGTAAATACTTCACATACGTGTTACTCAGCAACGTCAGGTTACCCGTAGCTAAAGCAGGTTTCAAAAGCGCCTCTCTCGAACTTCCCTTTGCCCCTGAACTGCAGCCATAGCTTCCGCATCGGTTTGAATAATAACAGGCATCACGTCCGGGCTTGTCTTTGGAGAGGACAGCTCTTGGTGTGACAAGAGGGATAATGTCAAGTGCTTGACAACTCTTGTCAAAAAGTTTCACCACGGCATTTTCTTTGGTCGGAGGCTGTGTAAAATCTACCGTACTTCGGGGTGGTTCAAAGGGATGTTTCTCGACTTTGCCGGAAATGCCTACCAACTCTTCTGTAAGCGTATAATAGGGTTCCAACTCCTCATAGGATATGGGCCAATCTACCACATTGGCTCCTTCTATCTCTCCATATTTACTCTTGAGTCTAAAATCATCAGGGTGCAACCGATGCAACATACCCGACATCAAGTTGGAAGATCCCCCTACGATGTTCCCGTTCCAAAAACTCCAACCTGATTCATACGTAGGCGTGGCTATCCATTCTCCATCTATTTTTTCTTCTATCGTATGATATTCGTCAAACAGATTGGGTGTGACCAGATCTCTCCTGCAGTAAGCCAACTCATCTTTAGAGAACTCTTCACGTTTGATGAGTCGACCTTTTTCTAAAACGGCTACTTTATATCCTGCTTGGCATAAAGTATAAGCTACAGCTCCGCCACTTGCTCCCGAGCCGACTATAACCACATCATACATACTCATAACTCCATATATCTTGTTGTAGGTCTCGGAAAGCCGCCATACGAGGATATCGCCTGCCACCCTGCTTCTTGAATATTTGAACCATAGATCGGATCGCTAAAGAGTCCCTCCATTGTCAGTGTCATGATACGGGACAACCAATTACGACCATAATGTGTCTCTTCATAGGCCCGTAAAGCTTTTTCTTTCTCCTGATCTGTCATCGATATGAATCTGCCTTTTTCACGCTTCTCCAGTTCTTGTGCCCCTTCAAGGACAAACGCTTTGACGTCTTTATCAAAACTCTTGTGCATCATAGTGTCAAACAGGAATTGTGTTACATTCATAGATTTCGCAGAAGGTATTTTGCTTCCTTCAGGAAATAAATGCTCCTGCACTGCAGAGAGTGTTGGTGCTACCTTCTTAAACCTTTTCTCAAAATTACTGACCTCTTTTGCCTGCATGTAGGGAGAGAGTCCCAAAACCGAACCTAATATGAGAAATCTTCTTCTTTTCATTGCTTCTCTGTCTTTATATTGATTTTTCCTCATTATAAGTATCATGTGTGCACTTTGGGTGCAATACACTACACAGACACTACACAAGTTGTATATTATACTGTATGTGTCAAAAAAATAGTAGGAGACAAATATGAAAAAGTTAATTGTTAGTGCGTTCATAAGTTTGGCAATGCTTGCTTTTACCGGATGTACAAAAAACAGTACTGCAGAAGCAGATACTAAATGCTCAGCAAGCAGTAAATGTTCTGGAGCAACAAAATGTTCTGGAGACACAGTAAAAGCTGCTGCGACAAAATGTGATGCTAGTAAGAAATGTGGTTAATAAATATAACTACTCTTTATCTTTAGCTTGAGTATATCAAGTAGATAGAGGTTTTATTTATCGCATACACTTATATTACACTACACCATTATTTTAAAGGATATTATCATGCTAAAACTACTCTTTTGTGCACTACTGAGTTTGTCACTGTTCTCACTTACCGGATGTGAAGAGAAAGAAAACACAAACACTGGGCCTATGACAAAATGTGAAGCTGGAAAATGTGACAGTGCGATGGAAAAATCGGAAGTACCTGCTCAAAAGTGTAATGCAGATGCTAAAGATAGTGATAAATAGGCTCTTCGTTCTGTTCTCTTTTAAAGAGAACAGGCTTCTTTTTTTTACTCAATACACACAGCGTACACATCATTCATACTATACTTGCACTGTAACAACAACAGATATTGTATATAAAGGAGTTACATATGCTAAAAGATATCTATCCTACCACTAGAAATATATTAAGCAAGGGTGAAGACATTGCCTTACTTTTAGCCAGACTTACTATCGCCTATGGATTTTACGGACCCGCGATGGGAAAGTGGTCAGATATATCTAGTGTTGCCACCTGGTTCGGTACCTTAGGCATCCCTTTCCCTACCTTGAATGCCTATCTGGCAGCCAGTACGGAACTGTTGGGTGTCGTGTTGTTGACATTAGGTCTATTTACAAGACTAATTTCCCTGCCGCTTATTGTGGTGATGGTTGTTGCCATTACGACTGTACATTTATCCCATGGCTTTTCGGCAGGAGACAATGGGTTTGAGATTCCTTTATACTACATGCTGTTTTTAGCAATATTTGCTTCATTTGGAGCCGGAAAATTTAGCTTGGACCACCTTCTTTTTGGTGAAGAGCAATAACACAAAGGAAAAACGATGAAAAAATTACTGATATTACTTGGAGCAATAGTGCTCACATTTACACTGGCAACAGCAGAGGGAAAATGTGGTAAATGTGACAGCAGTAAAAAAACTGAAACCAAATGTGACAGTGGAAAATGTGATAATGGAAAAAAAGCTGAAAAAAAATGTGACAATGGAAAATGTGACAATGGGAAAAAAACTGAAGACAAATGTGATAGCGGTAAAAAAGCTCCAGCCAAAGGTAAATGTGGTAAAGGTAAATGTGGAGAATAATCTACACATAACACTTCTTTTTCAAGTCTCCTCTATCTCATGCGAGAGGGGATTTATCTTTCTTTTATAAATCATTGTATAATGTATCCATTAAGCCCAAAAGGATACCTATGCGACACTTACTGATCATGCTCACACTATTATTATCTTTTGCAGGATGTGAAGACAAGGAACAGGCTGCACATGATGCCCAAATAGCACAACATGCTAGAGCAGAACTGCTTGCTGAACTTGAGGCCGAAAAGGCACTGAAACAAAAAGAGTCGCAAGAAAAAAATGAAACAAAGCTAAGCAAGATGGGAGTCCATATGGACGATGGTATTATCACGATTGATACGAATAAAACAAAAGACTTTTTTAGAGACTTAAATCAAAAGATGGCTGTACACATAAAAAAAATCTCTGATGACCTGGAAAAAGGAATCATTGAAACCAAAGAGGCTGGAGTAGAGATGAATGAACAACATATTCATATCGACCTCAACAAAACCCAAAATCTACTTCAAGATTGGGGAAAGAAAATGCAGATTTTTGTACAAGAATTTGAAGAAGTGGCACAAACACTAGAAACGAATGAATCAAATACTACAACTAAAGGAATGTAATGCAACCCATCGATATGAACTCTGATGAATTTCAAGCTGAATTAGAAAAGACATGGACCTTTGTAGACAAAGTCAATAACCAGTTTGGTTTTGTGCTCAACCCCAATGAAGAGGTCAACGAAGGTGTGGCTATGGGACTCGCACGGAATAAACTGATCTATGGAAAGAGATTTTGTCCATGTTTCATGGTGATAGGAGAGACAAAAGAAGAACAAAAAGCCGCAGACAACCGTGTCTGCCCATGTACCCCTGCTCTGGAAAAAGAGATCCCTGAAGATGGTACCTGCCACTGTGGGATCTTCTGTACCCCAGAGTACGCCCAGGCACAAATGCAACATGATGCCATAGAAGAAGTCGTACATCAGCACTCTGGCGGTTTGACAAAAGAGCAAGCAGAGACTCTTCTGAAAGAAGAACAACTTGACGGAGATGAACTTGAAGCACTCATAGAAGCAAAAAACCTGGGGATGATCGATTTTACCCTGGTAGATACAAGAGAGTACATGGAGTACCAAATGGAGCATATCGTAGGGACAGACAAACTTGTACCTACTTCACAGTTCTATGCAAAAGTAGAAGAAGAACTCACAGGACTCAAAAAAGAACCTATCATCGTTTACTGTCACTCAGGAAGCAGAAGCTACCAGGTACAGCATGCAATGAAAGGCTTAGGGTTTGAGCACGTATGCAACCTAAGACCAGGGATTATCGGCTTTTCAGGTGAAACCCAAAGAGGATAACCTCTATTCCTATTAGGAGGAAACTTTTCCTCCTCTCCCAAAATGCGGAAGCCCTTACCCCTCAAACAAATCACAACGATAATACTATCAATTAGCCCACGACAGTCCTTTGCATTTTGTTTTTTTGGGTTCGTTTTCTTATTTGTTGCATCAACAAATAAAAAAAGAAATGAATACAATACAATCCAAAGACAAAATTATAAATTTTAAAAAAGTTGGGGAAATAATTAAAGGGGATGAGGAGCCGAAGCCCCTCAAGAAATAGTTAACTAAAAAGTTAATTATTTAGCAAGTGCTGCTTTAGAAGCCTCAGCTACTTTTGCAAAACTTTCAGGAGCATTCATTGCCATATCAGCAAGAATTTTTCTGTCAAGTTCGATATTTGCAAGTTTAAGACCATGCATGAATGTTGAATAGTTCATTCCATTTAATCTTGTAGCTGCATTGATACGAACGATCCAGAGTCTTCTGAAATCTCTCTTTTTTTGTCTTCTATCTCTGTAAGCATATACTAATGAACGCTCAAGTTGCTCTTTCGCTTTTCTGAAGTGTTTTCTTCTACCGCTATAGAACCCTCTAGCTTGTTTTAATAATCTTTTGTGTCTTCTACTTCTTACGACACCAGTTTTTACTCTCATGGTTTTCCTTTACCTTAGACTTGTACTGTAACTTTTTAAAAGTCAGTTTTAGTAGGTGTCAAACATTCTCTCTGTTTGAACTTGCCCCTAATCGGGGGAATATTATCTATCAAAAAATGATTAGTTGATCATCTCTTTAATGTTTTTTGCATCAACAGGGTCAACGTGCTTAGGACTTCTCATACTTCTATGATGTTTACCATCAACTTTAGAAAGGATGTGACTTCTGTACGCCGTACCTCTTTTGATTTTGCCGCTTTTTTTCACTTTAAAACGCTTTACAGCGCCTTTAACACTTTTCATTTTTGGCATATGCTTACTCCCTTATGGATTTTTTCCACTAAATATAGTTTTAGTAGAAAATGGGACGGTATTATACCCAAAATATCTAAAAGATTTATAAAATCTCGCCAGCCTCGTGCTTGATACGGATATCCATGAATTCATAATGAATGTAAAAGTTTTAAATTCCCGGGTCAAGTCCGAGAATGACGTGAAAGCTCTAACCCTATTTGTGTTAAAATCTATCTATTAAAAATGAGGGCGGGATTAGTGGACAAAGTAACCGAAATACTTTCTCAAAAAAAGAAACTTCTAACAGAGGTTTATTTTGATTTACAAGTACATTTTGAAGAAAAGTATGGGAAAGATGCCCTTGTCTTGATGGAAATCGGTACTTTTTTTGAAGTCTATGAAGTGAACAATGATGAGATGAAAGTAGGTAAAGCCAAAGAGATCGCCGAACTGCTTAATATCCAACTCACACGCAAAAGTAAAGCCGTGTTAGAAAACTCAGTTTCCAACCCTCTTCTTGCAGGTGTCCCTGCTGTCTCTTTAGACCGTTATCTCTCCCGCCTCATCTCTACCAAAAAATATACCATTATCGTGGTCAAACAAAAAGGAGAGATGCCAAATATCAAACGCTATGTGTCTAACATCATCTCTCCGGGTACAAACTTTGAATACCTCAGTGAACCCTCTGAAAACAACATTGTCTCTCTACTCATAGATGAAAATGCAGGTATCTTCTCTGTAGGGTATGCTGCTATAGATGTGAGTACGGGTAAAACCATCTGTAATGAGATACACTCCACCCGCGATGACAAAACGTATGCCCTGGATGAAGCTTTTAATCTTTTACAGACCTACACAACTTCAGAAGTGATCATCACACTTGACAGCAAAGAGATAGACAAAGAGTGGATCGTGCACTATTTGGAACTTGAGTCTCTGCACTACTCTCTCAATACAAAACGCTTTAAAATACAATTTCAAAATGAACTCTTTACCCGTGTCTTCAACATCAACTCTTTTCTTTCCAGCATTGAGTTCTTGGACCTTGAGAGGCATCCGTATACGACAGAGTCTTTGGCGGTGCTGATCGACTTTATTATCGAACATGATGAGAGTATTATAGAGAAGATGAACAAGCCACAGTTCTTGGGAAATAACCGTTATATGTACATCGGGAACAATGCGATGGAACAGCTTTCAGTGATCTCCCGTGACGCTGCAGACATCACGCTGCTTGACCTGATAGATAAAACCTCTACCGCTTTTGGGAAGCGTCTCCTTAAAGAGAGATTGCTCAACCCTATCTGCGATAAAGCATTACTGGAACAGCGCTATACTCTGACAGAACTGCTGCTGCCTAGCATCAATCGTTTTGAGACACACCTGAAACAGATCTATGACCTTGAACGTATCACAAGGCGTATCAAACTGCGAAAACTGCACCCTGTAGAACTCACCTATATCACGATGTCCCTGGAGGCGATCCTCAAGCTTCTTGAGGATGCCCAAAGCAATGGTCTTGAGATGGATGACAATCTCTATGCTGAGACACAAGAGATGCTCAAAGTCTTACAGGACACTTTTGAACTGGATGTCTGTGCAAGATTTCGCATAGAACAGATCAATGACAACCTTTTTAAAGATGGTGTCTACCCTGCGATTGACACCATTGTCAAGCATCAGCAAAAAGAAGTCAATAAGATGGACCAAGTTGCCACCCATGTGGAATCACTCTTTGATCAGGACAAGCTGTTCTCAGGTACTGCCAAATATGCGACGGTAAATTATCTAGAAAGCGAAGGTTACTTTCTGAATCTCACGAAAAACCGATTTACGCTTATAGAAAAAGCGCTCAAAGACTCTTTTGTCACCATTGACAACCAACATCACTTCTTTAAAGACTTTCATTACAAATATTTAAAAAATGCTGTCAAGGTACAAGCACCGCTTTTTGAAGAGATCACACGAAACTATGAAGCGTCTCAAGTCAAACTTGTTTCCCTTGTCAAACAACGCTATATAGAGAGCCTTGATCTTCTTGAAAACAGGTTCTCTTTACTGCTTGATAAACTGATCGTCTTCATCGCCGACATCGATGTGGCGATCTCTAATGCCAAATGCAGCAAAAGCATGAACCTATCCCGCCCTATCATAGAAGAAGGGAATTTTTATGAGGCGACGGCATTGCGCCATCCTATCATAGAATCCAATGATGAACGCGGTATCTATGTGCCTAATGATGTTTTTTTAGGCCAGAACAATGGTACGACACACAATCATATCACCCTCAATGCCAGTGATGGTGAAGATGTTCTAGGCACGCTTCTGTATGGTATCAACTCTTCAGGAAAATCCTCGTTGATGAAAAGTATAGGGATTTCAGTAGTCCTGGCACAGGCTGGTTTTTTTGTACCTGCGGTGGAACTGCGCTTTGGGCTCTATGACAAACTCTTTACACGTATCGTATCACAAGACAATCTTTACAAAGGATTGTCAACATTCGCAGTGGAGATGATGGAGCTCAAAAACATCTTTAACCGTGCAAATGAGCGCTCTTTGGTCTTAGGTGACGAGATAAGCCAAGGTACAGAAACAGAATCTGCTCTTGCCATCGTTTCAAGTGCTATACTAAAGCTTATCTCATTGAGATCGACCTTTATCTTTGCTACGCACTTACATCAGCTAGGAAGCATCCCTCAGCTTCAAAGCATGAAACATCTTATCTTCTTGCATTTGGGTATCAAGTATGATGAAAGCAATGATACTCTCATCTATAACCGTGTACTGCAGTTAGGTATGGGAGACAGTCTTTACGGACTTGAATTTGCAAAATCACTACATATGGACAGTGAATTTCTTCAAATGGCACAAACCATACGAGAAAACCTGAACCATGGGGGAAGTGATATTAAAAAGCTACGTAGACAGAAAAGCAGCAAATACAATAAAGACCTTTACCTCAGTAAATGTGCCTTATGTGAGAAGAGTGTAGAAGATGTCCATCATATCGCTGAGCAGAGGCATGCGAATGAAGAGGGACAGATAGACCACTTCCACAAAAACCATAAATACAACCTCATCCCTCTATGCAAAAAGCATCATAACCTGGTGCATGAAGGAAAGATCAATATCTCTGGATTTGTGATGACAAGTGAAGGATTAAAATTGCATTATGACCTCAAAGAGTAGTAGCTATACTCTTTGATTGAAAAAATTATTTCTTTTGAGGTGTGACGTACATATTGATGTAACGCCCTTCTTGTTGTGGTTTACTTTCTAGAGTTCCTATATCTTCGAGCATGGGCCAGACACGGTTAAGCACATCTACTCCCCATTCAGGGTTTGCCATCTCACGTCCTCTAAGGAACACACGAAGTTTTACATGCTTTCCTTTCTCCAAGAACTCTCTGGCATGTTTTACTTTATAGGCGATATCATTCTCAGCGATCTTACAAGAGAACTTTACCTCTTTCACTTCTATTTTCTTTTGCTTCTTTTTGGCTTCTTTTTTCTTTTTTTCAAGTTCGTACTTGTGCTTTCCGTAGTCCATTACTTTAGCTACAGGAGGCTTTGCATCAGGTGACATAAGAACAAGATCTAAACCTTTCTCTTCGGCTATTTGCATGGCTTCAGATCTAGAAATGATACCAAACTGTTCGCCATCATCACCGAGTACTCTAAGCTCATTCGCTCTGATAGCGTCATTCATAATGACATCATCACCTTTTTTTCTGCCTCTGTTTCTATCGTGTTGTTTACTCAAATTTTACCTTCTTGAAGTTGTTGTGTTAATTTTACCATAAATTCTTCTTCAGTAAGATTATACTGTTCTTTGGCTCTTCTGTCACGGATTGCGACTGTTTTATTTGCCACTTCCTCATCTCCGATGATCACTACATACGGCACACGCTGCTTTTCAGCATTACGGACACGCTTGTTTAGAGAATCATTTTTATCATAGACTTCAGCATCCATACCCTCTTGAACCAATCTTTTCTTAAGTTCAAATGCGTAATCTGCATGCGTATCAGCAATAGGGACAAATATGACCTGTACAGGCGCTAAAAAGAACGGGAACTCTCCGGCATAGTGTTCAGTGAGGATACCAATAAAACGTTCAAATGATCCCAGGATCGCTCTATGTATCATCACCGGTTTTTTACGTGTATTGTCATCTCCAACATACTCTACATCAAAACGTTCAGGAAGGTTAAAATCTACCTGTATCGTACCACACTGCCATTTACGTCCAATAGCATCAGTGATCTTAATATCTATCTTAGGACCATAAAATGCACCCCCGCCTTCATCGATGGTAAATGGTAGGTTGTTGCCATTTAGGGCATCTTTGAGACCCTGTGTTGCCAATTCCCATACGTCATCATCACCGATCGCTTTTTCCGGCTTGGTTGCTACTTCCATCGTATACTCAAAGCCAAACAGTTTCATCACTGAATCCACAAACTCTACGACATCAAGGACCTCAGCAGCGATCTGTTCTGGTTCACAGAAGATATGTGCATCATCCTGAGTAAATTCACGCACACGCAGAAGTCCGTGCAGTACACCTGACTTTTCATGGCGATGTACCACACCATACTCATAATAACGTAACGGAAGATCACGATAACTTTTTGGTGTCTGTTTAAAGACTTGGATATGTCCTAAACAGTTCATCGGCTTGATACCGTACTCTTGTTCATCGATCGTAGTAAGATACATATTTTCACCATAACAAGCATAGTGTCCGGAAATTCTCCACATATCTGCTTTAAGGATCTCTGGTCCACGTACTGGTTCGTAGCCGCGGGTAAGGTGTGCTTTGTGCAAGATACTTTCTAGCTTATAACGGAGTTTTGCACCTTTTGGCATCCAGAATGGAAGCCCTGGACCTGCCGCTTCATTGAACATAAAGAGTTCCATCTCGTGACCTATCTTTCTGTGGTCACGCTTTTTAGCCTCTTCAAGCATCGTCATATGCGCTTTAAGTGCTTCTTTATCTGCAAAAGCCACACCGTAGATACGTGTAAGCATTTCCGCTTTTTCATCCCCGCCAAGGTAGGCTCCTGCCACACGTGTCAGTTTGAAGTTATGCAGAAAACGGAGTGCCGGTACATGCGGTCCGCGACACAAGTCTTCAAAGTCACCCTGCTTATAGATAGACAGCGTATTATCTTCGATACGAGACATGACTTTTTGTTTCAAGTCATCATCTGCAAACTTTTCCAATGCTTCGGCTTTACTCATTTCGTACTTTTCGATCTTGTACTTTTTCTTAATGAGCTCTTTCATCTTTTTTTCGATCGTTTTAAGATCATTCTCACCTATTTGCTCATCTACTCTGAAGTCATAGTAGAAACCTTCATCTACCACGGGACCGACAAAGAACTGTGAATTAGGATAAAGTTCTGTGATAGCCTGAGCCATAAGGTGCGCTGTAGAGTGACGTACTATCTCCAAAGAAGCTTCAGAATTATCATACTCTATAGGTGTTGCCGTACAGTTCTCCCCTGCACTCTGCGTATCAATAATATTGCCTTGGTCATCTATATAACCGATAAGATTTTCACTCAAATTAACCCTTTGTGTTATCACCGCCTACTATGCAGCGTTAAAATGCGGCTATTATAGCTAAAAGTTGGATAGAAAGAAATTAATGGCATAAAGACATGGACTTTTCTCACAGGCACTTACTTAATCATTCAATATTTTTATGAGCCCCATTGGAGCATAGGCAGCCATTGGACCCCCTGCTACCCATTTTCTCATTGCAAGTTTTCCCCTTAACGCAAAATTACTGCCGTCGTCTGTTTCTCTTATTTCATCACAGTATTTTAATAATTCTTGGGCATGTTCCATGTCGTTATCTGTAAAATTTTTTAATAGATACTGTGTACGTATTTTGAGTGTATCTTTTTCACTGAGTTGATAGGCTTGTGTGATATAATCCATCACTCCCATAAAATAGCCAAAGATCATTGAATGTTTGCTCTTATCATCAAGCAGGAAGGGGTTATTCATTTTAGGCATAGCCAGAGAAGCCTCTGTAAAGGCACTTAATTCTTCATATATTTTTTCATAGGGTACTGTATCTTTGGTTTTTAGAAAGTCAAATAGTCCCAAAACAACCCCTATAAATTAATTCTATATCGAAACTATATCATAAAAATATCAAATAATGCAAAATACATGTCAATATGGGGAGTTAAAAAAAGTTTTGGAAACGATAAATGTTATCAAAAAAGTGAGTGGTGATCACGATTGGACTTGAACCAACGACTTCTTCTATGTCAAAGAAGTTGCATTCCCCTACAGTTACCCTTATCCAAGGATTTACATAAGATTTAAAAATAAACTTTCACAGCAGATGTGGGTAAATATTTGAAAGTCTCACAAAACAAGAACTTACAATTAAATTGATTAACTACATAAATATATTATATAAATATTACATTTATTTGTTATAATGAATTGTTATGAATTTAAAATTAAAAGGAGGATGTCATGAAGAAGTTAAATGCTTTACTAGCAATTATCGCTATGAGTTTTATGGTTGGTTGTGGAGGAGGAAGTGGTGCCGGTATAGTATCAGCTTCAGGAATAGCAGTTGACCCGATGACAGAAAGAGACCTTATTGAAATATTTTACCATACACCAACAGGGATGTGTGAAGACCCTGATTTTCAACAGTATCTAAAGGATGAATTAGCATCACAGGGTTTCTTTATCGATTACTATCTATTCCGCGAGGAGACAAATACTGTTGACTGTACTACCTATGATAGAACAAATGACATAAATGATGGGTGTTTAATATTTGATTTGGCGATACTGCTTGATGACCCAAATTATTTAAACTATGATACAAGTTGTGTTATAGGTGTTGACTTTGATCCTAATGCTCAACCAGTAGCCAAAGATACAAATATTGATGCATCGATTTCTTCTGCTATAAAGGTATGGTAATAGCCATCAAATTATAGTAGAAAACAAGTAACAGGTTTTGTTATGAAGTAACAGTGTACTGGGAGTGTTAAGATTTGAAGTGGTGATCACGATTGGACTTGAACCAACGACTTCTTCCATGTCAAGGAAGTACTCTACCAACTGAGTTACGCGATCATTTTTAAGAGATGAGATTATATCCAACAGATACTTAAAAGTGAGGCGACTTAGTCTTGGCAGACCCAGGCACTCTCTGAACAGAGTCTGTCGAGATATTCACTCGCTTCGCTTTTACCTGAAATTAATGCTTTTTTAAAGTTGTCATAGGCTTTCATTTTGTCATGAGTGATCCCTTCTCCCCATGCATACAATACGGCTACATTGACCTGTGCAGTACTGTCACCCATACTTGCTGCTTTTTGAAAAAATTCAAATGCCTTTTGCTGGTCCTGCTTCACTCCTTTGCCTTCTATATATAACGCAGCAAGATTGTTATATGCTTGCATTATGCCTGCTTCTACGGCTTTTTCATACCAATACCGTGCTTTTTCATACCCATGGGCATCTGTTTCTCCAGCAGCATGATAGAGTTGTGCTAGGTTATACTGTGCAGGTCCATTGCCCTGTTTTGCCGCTTTTTCATACCACTTCCTTGCTTTGTCAAGGTCTTTCTGGACACCTTTGCCATTTGCATAAATAAGCCCAACATTGTACTGTGCTTTTGCATCATCTTTTTTAGCCAGGGAATAAAAGGTGTTCAGTGCTTTGATGTAACCGCCGTTGTTATAGTCTTCTACAGCCTGATTAAAATCATTGGCGAAGAGCGTGACTGTAGCGATGATAAAAATAGATAAAACTTTCATAGCTTCCTCTTTAAAATAACTGATACATTATATCAAGGTCTCAGCAACAAACGTCTTAGTTACCTTTCCACCAAACCTGTAAACACCCTCTTCATAACTGACATAAAGTTCTTCTCCACTTGTAGGATGTACTTTCATCTTATCAGAAACTTTACCTTCTTTATGACAACGTATAAAACATGCGACCATACCTGTTCCGCAAGCCAAGGTTTCATCTTCCACACCACGCTCGTAGGTACGAACATACAGAGTATCATCTTTCACGGTACAAATATCCACATTTGCATCATATTTATGGCGTAAAACGCGTGCTTCTTCTATGTTGAACTCCTCTATGTTATCTCTCACAGCTACAAGATGCGGTACACCGGAATTGATCAGCCACCACTTTTCTCCATACTCTTCTATCTCATCACTGATAATATCAGGGGGAACCATATCGCTCACCACGTAGAGACCATTGATAGTTGCACGTATCACACCTGCTCCGGTTAAAAACTCTGCTTTATTGTCTTTGGCAATGCCTTTTTCCAGCGCAAAGTGGGCTACAGCACGGCTTGCATTACCGCACATATCTGCCACACTTCCGTCCGCATTATAAAATTCCCATTCAAAATCATATTCAGGGTGGGGCAACACTACAACCATACCATCGGCTCCCACACCATTTTGCCTATGGCACAGTTTTTTGGCAAGTGCTGATCTATCTGCTTTTTCTTGTGCCACGAACATCACAAAATCATTACCGCTGGCTGAATATTTAGTCACTGTCATTAAGTATCTCCTCTTTTACACGTTCACATTCTTTTTCTAATTGCGTAAGTGTACCACTATTATCTATAACATAGGTAGCCAGCTTACGTTTTTCTTCTACAGGTATCTGTGCCTCTATACGATTCAGTGCTTCTTCTTTGGTGTACCCTTCTCTTTCCATAAGACGTTTAAGTTGTTGTTCTTTTGTCGTATAGACCACTAAAGATTTTTCTATAGGATACCGTTTGTTTTCAAAAAACAGGGGAATATCAATAAAATAGGGCTTCCCCAATCTGTCCTGTTCGATGGACAGACGTTCGATCTCATCATAAATAAGCGGATGGAGCAGTGCTTCAAGTTCTTTAAGTTTAGTATGATCCGAAAAGACAATGGCCCCCAAAGCCTTTCTGTCTACCTTGCCCTCATATACCAATGTCTCGCCAAACTTCTCGGCTATCGCCTGATGCTGTTCGTCGAGTATCTTATGGGCTATCTTATCGGCATCTATGATATGAAATCCTGAAGCTTCAAGAAGTTTTACTGTCGAACTTTTCCCCGTAGCGATACTTCCTGTAAGAGCTATAGCATACTTAAAAGCCATTACCATTTTCTATAAGACTGAAGTTGCATTTTGTCATATCCGTATATATCATTTCTAAACTGCAGTACACCATCATAATCTACATAGGCAGTCAAATAAACTACATCTACAGGGACCTTTTCTGTTAAAGGCAAAAACTCTTTTTTCTTTCCCTCGAGCCTCTTCTGTGCTTTCCCAAAATCTACATTGTCATTAAAAGTAGAAAATGTCTCCAACAGTTCCATGGGTTTAGAAAGACGGATACAGCCGTGACTAAAGGCCCTGATATTTCTGCTAAAAAGGTTTTTACCCGGTGTGTCATGCATGTACACATGAAATTGATTAGGGAAAAGAAATTTCACTTTTCCCAGAGCATTATGATATCCAGGTGTCTGTGCAAAACGATACGGTACTGTTTTACTGTAACGGTACTTTCCCCAGTCTACAGAACCTGCATGTACTTTTTTGGCATTTGGCCCCCAGCCATTATATATCTCTATTTTCTCTTTTGCCATGGCATGAGGATCTTTAAATATCTTAGGGATCATCTCTTTTTGGATTATACTCTTAGGGACATTCCAATGTGGATTCAGTACAATGGTCTGTACAGTATTGGAAAAGACCGGTGTAGGGTTTTTTCTTGTTCCCGTAATCACTTTCATCTGTAGACGCAGTGCTCTATCTTCTTCAAAAAAGAGTGTAAATGCGGGGATATTAATGATGATGTGCCGTTTTGCATTGCGCTCATGAAGCCATTTAATACGGTCAAGATTTAAACGTATCTGTTCAATACGTTTTTCAATCGGTACATTAAGCGCTGCCATGGTCTTTGTCCCGATAATGCCTTCATCTTCCAGTCCATGACGCTTTTGAAAATGCACTACAGCATCTTTTAAACAGTTGTCATACGTATTGTCTTCTTTACTGTAACAGCTGCCATAATCTCCTGTGATACGAAGTCTTTCTCTTAGGAAGGGGACAACATCATGCGATTCACCCGGTTTTAAAACACCTTCAAATGATACTGTCGGCCATCCGCCATTTTTTTGCATCTCCAGGTACTGGATGAGTGATGCTTGAAGTTCTTTATAGTGATACTCTTTGGGTACTGCCTGAGCGAACAACTCAGATAAACTACCGCTTAATGCAGCCGTTTCAATAAGGGACAGGGGACCGAATTTAGGTCTGTACGTCATCCATCCTGCATATATACCCTGTGCCTTTAGATTATAAAGTCTATCTTGATATGCACCCCAGTTGATGCTGCCATACAACGTATAGTCTGCATACCTTTTATACAGTTGTGAAATTTTAAATTCGAGGTCTACTTTTTGAGACAATGTACCGTTTGAGCCGTAAATATCTCGGGCTTCTCTCTCCAAACGGTGCGCATCCTGATAGAGTTTAGACGTTTTGTCAAGGGTTTTATCTTGGTTTATTTGCCCAAAGAGTTCTTTGGTGAATGAAGAGACAGAATTCTCATCTATCCAGACAGGTACAAAGAAAAGCTGTCTGTATAGTTTTTTTAAAAAACTATTTGAGGGTTTCGTCTGCAGTGAATTGATCATCACTGTTGATGCGACCTCATGAAATTGTAAAGGGACATTTGCCTTCGCACCTTGTGTAAATATGAAAGCAACAATAAGTCCAAGGCTTAGAGATAGATCTCTTATAATGTGTTTAATTCTTTTCATTGACCTTCCATTTTATCTTGATGATATAAGAGTATATCAAAAAATTATATCAAAATAATTTTCATGAAAAAAAATGTGTGGTCTAAAAACAGTAATTTGCAAAGACCTTAAGGTTCTTATAGACCAGGTCTCCATTTTCGACATCAGAATAGATGGCTAAAAAGTTGACTGCATCACTATACTCATATTGCAAACTCCGTGTTTGTGTTATTTTCTACTTCATGGCTTTGATACCCCAGTCTCACAATGCTATCAGACTGGGCATGGGATAAAGCATGACCCAAAGTGTCTGCATAGAGATGCATACTCATTATACATAATGAGCCAAGTATTCTCTTCTTCACTTAAATTTTAATGTTCTATTTGCCTGATTTCTATTTTGCTTGCTTCATCTGCACGCAATGCAATGAGCGTTGAACCTACTTCGATCTCCATCGTCTGCTTGGCGATAGAACAACCTTTGATATACAGCGTTTCACCGCGCATGATACCGAAAGAGGTCAATCTGTCTTTTAAAGCTTTTTCTGCATGGATCTTAATGATCTCTGCTTTGTCGCCTTTATGTAATTCACTCAATACCATTTTACACTCCTGTCATCATCAGCGTCACTCGGTACGCTATAAAACTCAATATCCAAGCCGTTGCAGTGGTCATAAAGAAAAGATACACCAGATATTTCCATCCACCTGCCTCTCTGGCAAAGACCATAGAAGCCGCCAAACATGGCAAGTATATCATCACAAACACGACAAATGCTATCGCTGCGGCAAACGGGATGTTCGCTTTTATCTGTTTTATCAGTCCTTCATTGCCTTCATCTACTTCCTCACCCAGTGCATAAAGTACACCCAGTGTAGAAACAACGACCTCTTTTGCCGCCAGTCCCGTTTCAAGTGCTACTGCCATTCGCCAGTCAAACCCTAGCGGTGCAAAAAATGGTTCAGAAGCATGTCCTATCTTACCCAGATAGCTCTCTTCAAGTAATTGCGCAGAGAGTTCATTGTGTAATTGTGTTTTCACCTCATCACTGCTTGCTTGTGCTATTCTGGTTTCATACTGTGCTTCAAGTGCACTGTTCTTAGGGTAGTTCCCTGCAAACCAGATGAAGATGGCCGCAGCCAAAATAAAAGTTCCTGCTTTTTTAAGATAGGACTTCGCCTGACCATACACAGTGTGCCAGATGAGCTTTAGTGACGGCATACGATATTTTGGCATCTCCATCACAAAAGGTTCATCTTCACCTTTAAAGACGAACACTTTAAGCACCTTCGCAGCAAGCAAGCCTAAAATAGCCCCCGAAATATAGATAAGAAACAAGATATTTCCTGCTTTTTCTTCTGCAAAGAATGCCCCTGCGAAAAGCACATAAATAGGCAGTCTGGCACCACAAGACATAAAGCCTATGATAAAAAGCGTGATCAACCTGTCTTTTTCATTTTTAAGAGTACGTGCTGCCATATATGCGGGCACAGAACATCCAAATCCTGTGACCAGAGGAATAAAGCTTTTTCCATGCAGACCGAATTTATGGAAAAAACCATCCAGTAAAAAAGCAACACGACTCATATATCCTGTCGTTTCCAGCAAGGCAATACCTATGAAAAGTATCAGAATATTAGGTAAGAACATTATGACTGCCCCTACCCCGGCTATCATCCCATCTGCTATTAATGAACTTAACTCGCCCTCTCCCAATACTGATTTAGCCTGATCTCCAAGCCAACCAAAAGCTGTATCGATATAATCCATAGGTACAGACCCCAACTCAAAAGTAAGCTGAAATAATCCCCACATAAAGAATAAAAAGAGGGGTATCCCTAAAATTTTATTAATGAGAAGATTGTCTATCTTCTGGGTAAAGTTTTTAGCCTTCATCCCTCCCACAGACATCACTTCCATCTTTGCTCCTTTGGCAAAAGCAAAATGTTCATCCGCAAAGATCTCATCCAAGTCTTTGGTGTTATTGTGTAGATAAAGATGGTTCAAGCCCTCTCTAATGATAGGCAGCATCTCTATCCAGATAGGTTCATCATGCATTCTTTTATAGACATCTGCATCTTCCTGCAGTAATCTCACAGCCAAATGACGGTAGGGAAGTGTACTTTTATAATTTTTCTCTTTTAAAAAGGTCACAATGGCTTCTATCTCTTCTTCTATAGGATCACTATAGATGACCTTTGCCCCTGTCTCCTCTTTTTCATACACTTCAATAATGGCTGCTTTCAGCGCTTCGATACCTATTTTTTGTGCAGCAGAGGTTTTGATACATGGCACCCCGAGTATGGCAGATAGTTGTTTTTCATCTATCATGATGCCTTCTTTTTGTGCCTCATCATCCATATTGAGTGCGACAACGACTTTTTTACCTGTTTCAAGCAGTTGTGTCGTAAACAACAGGTTTCTCTGAAGATTTGTGGAATCTACCACATTAACGATGATATCGTACTCATCGCTTTGTAAAAAGCTTTTTGTGACTTTCTCTTCTATCGTGTATTCCGTTAGAGAGTATGCGCCGGGGAGGTCAATGATATGTATCTCATAGTCTTTACAGGACACTTCATCACAGAACTTAAATTCTACTTCTGTTTTATCTACGGTTACCCCTGAAAAGTTACCTACTTTCAGTTTTGCATTGGATATCGCATTGATGAGTGAGCTTTTCCCTACGTTTGGCTGTCCTGCCAATGCTATGGTTATTTTTTCCACCTATTTTCCTTATGGAGTATTATAACCTATATAAATGATAACTATTATCACTTATCTAAATTTTGATGAAGTATAGTCTACCTTCTCTTAAAAAAGTATTAAATTGAGAGTAATTATCAATTTAAGTGCCTTGCCACATTAAAATGGCAAACTTTTCAAGAATTCTGCAGCCTTCCCGCCCAATGCCTTATCAAGTTTTTCCTGTACCTTTTCATCTATTTTATCTTTAATCAGTGCAGAGGTATCAATGGTGATTTTTGGGTTATTGACCGACCCTTTGATCTTTCCTCTTACCGTGTGTTCTTCATACACGAAGCTGAACCTGGCTGTGTTGGTATTATTGGTCGAATTAAGTCTTCCCTGAGTAATATCAATACTGCTTCTTGCCCCTGTCGCATGCAATGTATAATCAATGATATTTTTGTTTATATCTGCATGAAACTTGGTGGACGAGAAGATCACACGTGCAGGATCCTTGCCTATCGCTACGCTTATCATATTGGTTAAATCACTTGGTTTGATCTGAAAAGAAGCAATGTCAAGGTCGACGACACCTGATTTCTTTTTAAGGTTATACTTTGCCTTTCCTGAAGCTGATCCCAGGAAATTTTTCTTCTGTCCGAGTGTTCCTAAAATATTTTCTAAAGGCACAGAGTTTATCGAACTGGTTAGATTATCCCCTTTAAGGGTATAATTGATCTTGCCTCCTAAAGAGGTCGTTGCACCCGTTACCTGTAATATTTTGTCTTTAGACAACTCTCCTTGCAAGAGAAGCGGTCCGTAGAGTTTCTGACCAATAAGCGGTTGCACTTCCTTTAGACTTGGAATGTCAAGGGTATAAGTACTTTTCAAAGTTTGGTTTTGCGCATCATAGACCATATTGTCAAGCGTTATATCTCCCACGGAACTTTCCACTTTTGTATTGATAGTCCCTTTTCCCTCTTTGAATGTCCCTGAAGACTCTACGACCGCATTCATAGTGAATGCTTCACCTGTCAATTTTTTCATTGCACCCGGCTGCGTTACCAGTTTGCTACTTTTGAGAGAGAAAGTTCCCTCTTCGGGGTCAAGATTCGTAAAGTCTATATGACTGTCTATGGTTCCTTTCACATACACAGGCAATCCACCCAAGGCAAGTACCTTCTCTAGAGAAAGCTCGGATATATCTACTTTGGCTGTTTTGCTGTCATACGCAAACGCGACCTTTTTACCCAGTCCTTCCGTCACACCGGAGATACTCAGCGTATCCGTGAGATTGAGTGTCCCCTTGACATTGACCGGTGTAGCTTTCCCATTTTTTGCCTTGGGGATCAGTGCATTGATATCATGGACGAGGATATCATACTCTGAGATCAGACTTTTTTGTTTTAGATCATATTCGAATGAAGGAAGTGTGATATCGGTCAGTGTTGACACTACCATCGCATTTCCGCTAAGCAGTGCATTTTCTATCTCTCCTTTAGATTCGAAGGTAAATCTATTCTCTTCGGGGATCTTGTATCCTGCCATTTTTTCTACGGCTTTAGGTTTTAATACCCCTTTGTCGATCTGTAGCCTATAGGTCCCGGACATTTCTTCCAACTCCTCCAACGCCAAGGTTCCACTGAGTTCACCTTTTGCATAGTCAGGCTGTTTAAGAAAAGAAAGAAGCTTCTCTAAAGAGAGTTTCTCTAACGTGACCTCAGCTGTTTCTCCTAGCGAAAAATCAAGCACACCTCCCAAAGAGCGGCTTGCACCGGTCACAAGTGTGGTTTCCTCTTTCTTTTCTATATTCCCTTCTACTTTGAAAGGGCCTGCCAGCTTATTCTTTGTCAAGATACGCATATCTTTCACATCCAGACGGTAGGCTGCTTTTGCTTCATCAGAAGCCATATTCATCACTGCATCTTTGATCTGTAATGCAAAGAGATTACTTTGTATATCACCCACCAATTGGGCATTTTTACCCTCAAGTGTGGCATCTACTGTTCCCTTTACGTAACTTTTTTCAGGAAGGGTATAGTGATAGAGTTTTTTCACCAATGCACGATTGAAAGTGGCTTTGTTCAGGACAATATGTCCATACCCGCTTGCCGCCTCTTCACCGATTTTAGGCATATCGATCTCAACATCTATCTTTCCTTCTGCCAAGGCAGGATACCCTACGAGCTGCAATACTTCTGAAAGGTGCGCACCTTTCACATTGGCTATGATCTTCTGTGCACCCTCATCAATGAGATTGAAGCGGTAGTCCAATGCTGCGCCAAGGGCTTTTCCTTTCCCCTCTACATAGATATCTTCGGAATCCCCTTTAAAGTTTCCTTTGATATCTGCGTCTTTTATCTTGATCTCTTCATAAGCAAATCTGTCCGTTTTGATCTGATAGGTACCTTCAAACGACTGGCTCCATAGATCATGCTGTGTTGTTACATGTACAAAAGCCTGCTTGTTGATGACTATATCCAAACTTGATGTCCCCGATTCGAGTTTGAATAGAGTGATCTCAACAGGCATGCCTATACTTTCTTCTAATTGCCCTTTGACATAGGGCTTAAGCATATCATTACCTGTTTGGCTAAATATAAAAAAAGAAAGGCCCATGATAGTGAGCAGCAGAAACAGTACCGTCGAAAGTGTGATTGTAAGTAATTTTTTCATGGGTTATTATACTAAAATAAACATAGAAGTGCTAGAATACCTCCATGCATTTTACATTTGGTTCACCCTATCTATTGGCACTACTGTTACTTTTGCCCTGTTTTCTTTGGTGCAAACAGTACAGTAAACCCTACTACTTTCCTAAGTTGGCATGGGTGACAAGACAGAGTCCCCTTTTGAGTTGGGAACCCTGGCTGAAAATGGCTCTGTTTACACTGATGGTCTTTGCCCTTGCAAAACCTTTTGTCTATGATGCGAGCGCCGATCAGCACAAAAAAGGACGGGATCTCATTCTGGCTATCGATGCAAGCGGTTCAATGGCGCAGAGCGGATTTCATGTCAAAGACCGATTGAAAACCAAATATGAAATCACCACTGAACTTTCCAAAGATTTCATTGCAAAACGTTTTGATGACAACATGGGAGTTGTCGTCTTTGGTACTTTTGCCTACACAGCTTCCCCTCTGACCTATGACCTTGAATCACTCTCTTATCTGCTTGAGATGACCAATGTCGGACTTGCAGGAGAGAGTACTGCTCTGGGTGATGCTATCAGGCAGTCGATCCGCACCCTCTCTTATGGTGAGGCAAAAAACAAAGTGATCATCCTACTCACAGACGGATACCATAATGCAGGACAAACCTCTCCTAAAGAAGCCGTCAAGGAAGCCAAAGAGCTAGGCATCAAGGTCTATACGATAGGGATAGGAAAGAGATCTGATTATGATGCAGCCCTGCTTGAAACCATTGCTAAGCAGAGTGGTGCTAAAAGTTATGCTGCCGCTTCTGCAAAAGCCCTTTCCAAGGTATACGACGAGATCAATGCCCTGGAGCCCAGTGCAATAAGAAGCGAGAATTATCTCAACCAGAGACTGCTCATACTTTACCCTTTGGCACTGGTGTTTCTCTTGCTTTTACTCTGGGTACTCGGGACCAAAAGGAGTGAAAAATGACACTGCTTTACCCAAGCTTTTTATGGTTTCTGATCCCTTTGGCCCTACTTTTATGGAGCAGTTCACGTAAACTGATACACCTTGTACATCTTATCATCCTGATGCTGCTTGTCCTCTCACTTGCACGTCCTGTCCAAGAAGAAGCGTTGCAGGAGGCAAGCATAGAAGCCAAAGACATGATCATTGCTTTGGATGTCTCATACTCTATGAAAGCCACTGACATAAGTCCAACACGTTACGACTTTGCCAAAGAGACCATTACTGCCCTGCTGCAGGCAAATCCAGGTGACAATATCATGCTCATCGCCTTTACAACCAACCCTTTACTGCTCTCTCCTCCGACTACGGACCATACCCTGATAAACATTGCCCTTGAAAATCTCAATCCGGAGTTCATCCTTACCAAAGGCACCTCTCTTGAAAAACTCTTTAAGAGACTCTCTTTAATGAAAACAGGGCATAAAAACCTCATACTGATGACAGATGGAGGAGAAGAAGAGAACCTTGACAAGCTGACAACCCTTGTCCAAAATGCCGATATCTCTTTAACCATCTTAGGGCTGGGAACCACACGGGGAACCACCATTGAAAACAAAGACGGAAGCCTGCTTAAAGACAAAGATGACAACCTTGTTATTTCCCGTGTCAACCCTCTTTTAGAAACATTGGCTTCCTCTGTTTCAGGCACTTACTTGACTGCCTCAAATACGGTTCAAGCAACAGCGGATGAGATCAGTGATACATTGCAAAAGAATGAGAATGAAGCACAACATGTACAAAAAATGCAACGTCATTACCTGGAGCTTTATCAGTTACCTTTGGGATTGGCTCTTTTATTGTTCTTTATGGTACATACACGTGCTGTCAAATACTTGCTCATCCTCTTTACATTTTTAGGGGTACAGGCAGAAGCTTCCATGCTTGACAACTACCATCTGAACCTTGCCTACAAAAGTTACAAAGCCTCTGATCTGAATGAGACAAAAAAACAGATCCAGCAGATAAAGGTCCGTTCTTTGCAAAGCCAAATGGTACTGGCAAATACGTACTACAAACAGCGTGCCTTTAAAAAAGCGATCCAAACCTACAAATCTATACGATCTACTTCTCCAAAGATCAAACAGCAACTCTATTACAATATTGCCAATGCCTATGCCATGCTTGAATCGTATGATAAAGCCAAAATTTACTATACTAAAGCCTTACAATTAGGTGAAGATCCGGATGCTAAACATAATCTACATCTGATTGCCCTCCTGAGTGACCAAAAGAGTGCAGATCTTGGTATCGCACACCCAAAATCACAAGACTCTTCTTCAAGTAAAAGTGAATCACAAGAAGAGACCAAAGAGTCAAAAAGTGAAGATGAACCCAGCTCGGGAAGTGGTGGAGGCGGCGAAAGCCAAACACAAAAAGAACAGGAAAAAAGTAAACTCTTAGATGCAGGAAACCAAGAGCAGCACCCTCTAGGTTCTAAAGTCTATGAACTTATCAATAAAGGATATATACGTGAAAAACAACCTTGGTAAAAGATCTTTACATCTGTTCTTTTTTCTTCTAAGTTTTCTTACACTGCAGGCAGAAGATTTTACCTATACGTTTAAGGTGGATAAACCAACGCCTTATGTCAAAGAACCCATTCTACTTACCCTTGACCTCAACCAAACCAATCATGATATCGTTCTGCTCTTTAACTTTAACATTCATCAAAGTGAAGATTATACTTTTCAAAGACTTGATATCCAGAAAACCGAGAACTATCATGATGCCAAAATTCATTATGTCTACCTCATCTACCCTTTAAGGTCTGGAGATATTAACATTACCTTCGATCTCATTAAAAAAGTAACGACGGATGAGAGTCTGGCGTATAGTTTCTCCGGGGACAGAGACAATGTAAAGAAATTGGTTACTACGGATACACAGATCAATCTCCCTCCTTTGCAACTCCGGGTCAAGCCACTCCCTGAGGGAACCGTCCTTGTAGGAGACTTTGCGTTAACCTATGACATTAAAAAGCATCAAGCCAATGCCTATGAACCCTTGCCTTTCCAAGTAAGCATCAAAGGAAAGGGTTACCCTCCTCTCGTAGAGACATTACTTCCAAAAGAGGGTAACTTTACGCGTTTTACAGAAAAGCCTATTGTCAACTCTGTAGCAACCAGAGGAGGAACACAAAACACGGTGACCTACCCCATGGCACTTTCACATAGTCAAAGCTTTACACTCTCACCTATCGTGCTCAAAGCCTTTGACCCTAAAACAGCTAAAAGTTACACACTTGAGATCCCTTCACAGCATTTTGACATTGAGAAAGTGGATACCCAACGTTTGGTTGACACGGTAGATGCACCCGATACTGTAAAGGAAGACTGGTCCTGGCTAAATACACTTTTGGGTTACGTTATAGCATTTTTTGCTGGGTATATCACCGCCCTTAGTTGGAAATGGAGTAAGAAAAAGCGCCAGAAAGAAGACCATCCTTTGATCCAAAAGATACGAGACTGTAAAGATGAAAAAGCGTTACTTCAAGTACTTATCGCAGCAGACCATACTGGTTTTACCTCTAGTATAGAGAAACTCGAAGCTTCTTTATACGGAAATGGTAAAATTAATTTGAACAAAGTAAAACAAGAGGCAGAAGAAAACATATGAATGAACAGATAAACATACTTAAAAAAGAAATAAGCAAAGCCGTTATAGGACAGGAAGCTATGGTCGAAGGCTTACTCATAGGACTACTTTGTGATGGCCATATCCTTGTAGAGGGTGTGCCTGGGCTTGCAAAGACTACCACCATCAATGCGCTGTCACGTGCCTTGGGATTAGATTCCAAACGTATACAGTTCACGCCTGACCTTTTACCCTCAGACATTATCGGTGCACAGATCTATAATCCGAAAAACCATAGCTTTAGTATCAAAAAAGGGCCACTTTTTACACACCTACTCTTAGCGGACGAGATCAACCGTGCCCCTGCCAAAGTACAGTCTGCACTGCTTGAAGTGATGCAGGAGAGACAGGTCACCATTGCTGAAGAGACCTTTAAACTTGAACGCCCGTTTCTGGTCATGGCAACACAGAACCCCATAGAACAAGAAGGGGTCTACGCACTCCCTGAAGCGCAGTTGGACCGGTTTATGATGAAGATCGTAGTACAACACAACAGTGAAGCCCAAGAGCTGGAGATCATGCGAAAAGCAGCAAGTAAAAGTTTTGGTGAAGTACAAACCGTACTGAGTATAGAAGATCTGTTCACCCTTCAGGAGGAGATAGGGAAGATCCACATCGATGAAGAAATGGAACGCTATATGGTACAGATCATCACTGCAACAAGAGACCCTCTCAAATTTGACTTAGAGGAGATCGCTGAAAACATTATGTTCGGAGCAAGCCCAAGAGCCTCTATAGACCTATACAAAGCAGCCAAAGCAAAAGCCTTTTTACGTGGTAATGATTTTGTAAGTCCTGCAGACATTGGATATGTGATCCACAACGTACTCCGTCACCGTATCGTGCTTTCCTATGAGGCCAGAGCCAAAGGTATACATACAGATGAGATCATCTCTGCTATCATTGAGACTTTACCGATACCCTGATGAATACAGCCCTTAAAGCACTACAACTCAAAGCCAGACACCAAGTATACACGTTGCTTAGTGGACATAATCTCTCCAAGCTTCATGGAGAGGGATATGATTTCTCAGAGTTGAGAGAATACCAGCCGGGTGATGACATCCGCAAGATCAACTGGACCATCTCAGCAAAGTTGGGTCTTCCTTATATCAAAGAGTTGCATGCAAATCGTGAACTCTCCGTCGTAGTAGCTGCCTTCATGGATGCCAGCCTCTATTTTGGCTCAGGAAATGCCAAACAGAAGAAGCTTACAGAAGTAGCCACCATCTTAGGCTATGCCGCACAGCAAAACAATGATCTCTTTACAGGGATACACTATACGCAAGAGCAAACTTATTCGACCCCACCCACCAAGCAACTCTATGATATAGAACAATTCTCGCAAACACTCTATCATGCATCTCTGCTCAATACTGCACTGAACCACAGTGCCGCTGTTCAAGACCTTTTCAAAAGGCTTCATAAACCTTCACTTCTCTTTATTCTGAGTGACTTTTTAGAAGAGATGGATCTCTCTTTGCTCTCTCAAAAACACGAAGTCATCGCGGTAATACTCCGAGACAGAGAAGAAGAAGTGCCTAAAAAACTTGGAGAAGTCACACTCTCTCATCCACAGGACAACAAGAAAATGGATACCTATTTTGGCCAAAGAAGTATAGAGCGGTATCTTGCGAAACTCGAAGAGAATGATGCAAAACTCTCTGAGCATTTTGCCCGCTATGACATTCGCTCTGTCAAGATATTCACAGATGACGAAGTCGTAAGCAAATTGGTGGGACTTTTTGTATAGTGTCTATATCGTTTAGCTTCAGACAAACAATAAGTAAACAAACACCACAAATAAAATGACATGCAGGAAACCTTCAAGCATGTTGGTTTCACCGTCATTGAAGTTAACGATACTGACAAGCAGGGTTAACCCTAACATCACTCCTTGTACCGGTGTGATAGCAAGGTTCAGATCCATACCCATATAACGTGTCACAATGATCACAGCGGGTACTGTTAACAGTATGGTTGCCAGAGAAGCCCCCAACGCAATATTGACAACGGTCTGCATACGATTATCCAACGCCGCACGTACTGCAGTAATCAGTTCTGGTGCAGCTGAGATAATGGCTACGCCTACCGCAGCTATAGAGAGAGGCAGCCCGAACGTTTTCATTGTATTGCCCATAAATATGGCCAAAATTTCAGAAAGCACCCCGATCATGATGATGGCCACAACCAAATTCACACTGTGGTACCATCCGTTGATCTTATGCGGATTAGGGGTACAGTGTCCCTCTTCGTCACATACTTCGTCTTCTTCATGTTCATACTCAAAAAAGTATCTGTGTGACGCTACCTGTATGCGTGTAAAGGTAATATAGAGCAAGATGAACATCGCCACATTAAACATCATAAAATTATCGATATGGGCGGCATCCATGAAGTGCGGTACCACCATCGCGATACCTATAGCCACGAGCAGCATCGAGAGATAAGAGTTTGAGGAGTCTATATTGTAGGGCTGTTCACCATACTTGATCCCCCCTATGATCGCTGCCAATCCCAGCAAGGCATTGATATCAAGCATAATAGCTGCATAGATGGTATCACGTGCCAGTACAGGATTATGCTCATGTATCATCATAATAGCGATGATGACGATCTCCACGACGACTGCAGAGATAGTCAATATCAGTGTCCCATAAGGCTCCCCAAATTTTTCTGCCAACATCTCTGCATGGTGCGCTACAGACATCGCTGCATAGATAATGACTACGAACAACACAGAAAAGCCTATAAAGTTCCCTAGCGTTGACTCTACCAGCGTATGTTCAAAATGACTGATGACAAAATAGGCGATGATCGCTGCAAAGAGACTATACTCTTTTGAAAATTCTTTAAGTAATCGCATTATTTCAAGATATCCTTATAGCTTTTGTTGGCATTGAACTTGAGTTTATCTTCCACTCTCATGATGCGTTCATCCCCTGATCTATAGGCTTTTTTCAAACGTTTTGTGATCTTCGCCTGTTCTTTTTCTTTCGTGATCTTGTGTTGTTTCAAGAATTTTTTAAGTCCTACCCAACGATCTTCTTCAACATCTACACTCTCTTCATCAGAGATAATTTCTATCGCCTCTTGTGATTTTTTTTGCTCTAACTGATGTGCATACAGTGTACGCATTTCATAAAATGCCTCTTTGAGCAAGTCAATTTCCCCTTTGAGGGTTGTTGAAATTTGCTTATTGGACTTTTTGAGGTCCTTGACGGTACCTTTGAGGACCGAGATCGTTTCCTCTTTGGCTTGAAGCAATGCTTTATAGTCTTTAACCTCTGCAGGAGGTACAGAAGTGCTGGTTTGCGTGGGAATAGGCTTCTTTGTTATGACAGTAGTATCTTTTTCAGTAGAGGATGTTTCTTCTGCACTGTCACTGTCAACTACAATGTAAAGTTTACCCTCTACATTTTTCGCTGTCAATATTCCCCGTTTAATCTTGGCATAGACTGCTTGTCTTGAGATGCCCAGTTCCTGTGCATACTCAGCAGGTTTCATCAACTTTTCCATATTCTCCCCTGTTTACAATTTTGTAAATGATAGCATAAGTTTTATGAAAGGCTTACGGAGAGAAAAAAAGATATCAGGTAGCAAACTTCTTCCGGGAAGTAACTATTTAAGTTATTGTTTGTTTATTATTTGTTAAGCGATGTTCACTATACTTTATAAAGGTCCATGAAACAACAAAGGAGTCTGGAATCATATCAGACAACGTACGTGATACAACACAAAGGATACCATGATGGAACATGTGAAAGATGTATTAAAAACCTCGTTGGAGGAATTGGAAAGAGTACTGGATACTAAAACAGTTGTAGGGGAGCCGATCGTCATAGAAGGCAATACACTGATTCCACTGATCAGTATCGGATTTGGCTTTGGTGCCGGAGGTGGTACCGGAAAGTGCAAAAAAAGTGATGATGAGGGAATTGGCGCCGGTACCGGTGGTGGTGGTGGCATTAAGCCGGTTGCCCTTGTAATCATCAACAAAGACGGTGACGTAAGGGTTGAGTCTATCAAAAGTGGTATGGCTTCAGCGTTCGAACATATAGGCGAAACTATCGGTAAATCGTTACAGGAGAAAGATAAATAACATAAAAATCATGGATCGGAAACACTATGGAAATTATAGCCATTTTTATTGGATTCCTACTCTTTTGCCTGGTTGTACTTACTATTCCCGTTGATCTGAGTTTCTATCTAGAAAAAGACGAAGCATTGGATTATCAGGCAAAGCTTTGCTTACTGTTCGGTTTTATCACTATAGATATGAACAGTAAGGATAGGAAAGTAGAAAAAAGAGTTTTACCAAAGAAGAAAAAAAGCGGGAAAGAACATCTTATGTCAATGTTCAGAAACAAAGAGTTTATCAAACGGCTCATCCGCTTGGTTTTGGATCTTTTGTACAGTTGTCGGATAAAAGAGTTAAACTTACATTGTCGCATCGGACTGGGTGACCCTGCAGAGACAGGAATACTTGTAGGTATATTGTCGCCACTTCTACTAGCTTGGGAAAATACCATACTCAAAACAGATTTCCAAGAAGCAGTCTTTGAAGGTTATTGCAAAGCGAAGATCCGTATTTTTCCGATCCAAATCATCGGTTATCTTCTCGCCTTTATATTTTCTCCAATAACAGTGCGGGCTATGAAAATCTCTCTATTTAAACAACGATAAATTTATTTTTGCGTACCGTCGAGTACGGGGACAAAGAGACATTGTTCTATCGTTTCAGATGTAATACGGCCGTTTTTCTTATAGTAGCGCGTGATGATATGATAATTTTCTGCCTCTTCCACCGGAGCCACCAATATACCGCCTTCAGCCAATTGTTCAAAAAGTACCTCAGGTATCTCTTTGGCCGTTGCAGAGAAGAGTATACGTTCAAATGGAGCATACTGCTTCCATCCTCTCTGCCCATCATCAAAGCGTGTAATAATATTGTGCATTTCAAGGGAAGAAAAACGGCTTTTTGCCTCCTTGAGAAGCTCATCGATACGCTCTATGGTGAAGACACGGCGACAGATCTTGCTGAGTATCGCTGCTTGATAACCGCTTCCACAGCCGACTTCAAGAACAGAGTCAACCCCTTCAAGTTCTAAATGCTGTGTCATTTTAGCGACCGTTAGAGGAGAGGATATCCACTGACTTGCAGCCAAAGGGAGAGCTTCGAGCTGGTAAGCAAGATGTTTAAACTGAGAAGGGACAAAAGTCTCTCTGTCAACAGCCAAAAATGCCTCTCTGACATGCTCATCCAATGCAAAGTGTTTCTCGATCTCTACAACAAGATTTTGTCGCTGTCTCTCTTTTATCATCAATTAAATTCCCTCATCCCAAATAATGCAGAAATTCTATCTAAAATCTCGTTAAAAAGGCTTTTGTGCTTATCTTAGATGCCAGATTTTCTAGTTCATCACTATATAGCGACGCATTTTTTTGATCTCTCTGAAGTCGATGCTTCCCTCTACCGCTTCTAACGCATCATTCATCGTTACTTCACCCGTCGGTGAAATGATAGACGATGAACTTGCCATATCTTCATCACTAGAGTTTGAAACGACAACATAACACTGATTCATCACTGCCAGTGCACGAGAGAGTACTTCCAGGTGTGTTTTACGCGGCTTTCCCCATCTTGAGGGGACAAACACTACATCTGCACCTTCTACCTGCTTCCATAACTCTTTAAACCGTAACTCAAAACAGATCAGTATGGCATACTTCACGCCTTCGATCTCAAAAGGTTTGATCTTCTTCTTTTTCCCTGCTAAAAAATAGAGGTCCTCATCCCCCAGTTTAAAGAGTTTTACCTTCTCTTGTCTATGCACGATCTTATGCTTATGGATCACCACTGCCTGATTAATAAAATGTTCACCCTCTTCAAGAATAAGTGTGAATACTACTATCTGATCATTCACCTCTTTTTTAAGCGTTTTAAGTGCATTGGCAGAAAATTTTGCAGCCGTTGCCATATGCTCATAATCGTGTGCAGTCAAAAAGACTTCCGGTGCTACAACAATGTGTTTGTCTTGATGTTCTTTCAGATGGAAAAGCAGTGTATCCAGGTTTTCCTGATACCGTTTGTAAGAAGGAAGCTGTAAAGTGACAACTTCCATGGTTTTAGGCATGATTAACATATGAGGGCCTAAAAGTCATCCAGGTCCAGACTTCCTTTGGAATAGTTCGTTACATTCCCTTCAAAGAAGTTTGTCTTTTGATCATTAAACTGTGAAAAGTTGTCTACCCATTTAATAGGATGTTCCACATTATAGATTTTCTCAAGTCCTACTGCATGTAATCTTTTGTCAGCAAGATATTGAATATACTGTGTGATGATGTCATCTGTAAGTCCCAGTATTTGTCCTTGCGTAATATAGGCTCCCCATTCACACTCAAGTTTTACTGCGGATCTGAACATTTCATACACATCATCAATAAGCTCTTTTGTAAAAAGCTCCGGTCTCTCTTTTTTGGTAGAGTTGATCATGTTTTGGAACAAAAGAAGGTGTGTCACCTCATCTCTTTGAATAAAACGTATCATCTGTGCTGTTCCAAGCATTTTATCTGAACGTGCCAATGTATAGAGGTAAGCAAAACCACTGTAAAAGTAGATACCTTCAAGAATTTGATTGGCGAACATCGCTTTTACGATATTTTCATCTGTTGGATTACTTGTAAGCTCGTCATAGACTTTGGCTATAGCATCATTTTTAGACTTGAGCATCATGTCCCTTCTCCAAAGCTCATAGATCTCATCAGAGTTTGTAGAGATGCTGTCTACCATTACCGCATAACTCTGAGAGTGTAGCGCCTCTTCAAAGGCCTGTCTTACCAAGATAAGATTGACTTCGGGAGAAGTAATAAAAGGGTTCAAATTGTCAATGATGTTATTGGTCTGCAAAGAATCCATAAAGATGAGTTGTGCCAGTACTTTATCGTATGCAGACTTTTCTGAATCAGTCAGGTTTTTATAGTCATTCACATCGCGGGTCATGTCCACTTCTTTAGGGAACCAAGTGTTATTTAACATCATTTCCCATAGGTTATAGGCCCACTGGTATTTGATGTCATTCAGTTCAAATATTCCGGTAGGATCTCCACCAAATATCTTACGTTCATTTGTTGTTTCTTTAGAGTCAGGGTTGTATATTTTTTTTCGTTCCATCTGTATACCTTGATAAATTTTTTAACGATTAATTTAAAACATTATACACATTTTGGCTGATTATTTAGTTAGAATAAGTCGATGAATGATTGATAAAAATACAAACTTAAATGACTGCCTGAGTCCGTGCCAGATAGACCTTCAAACTACATCGTCCACTTCAGTGAGGAGAGTTGCTAAAGATCTGCCATATACCCTAAGAAACATAAACATTTCCACAGGAGTGTTTATTCTTCCCATTTATGTTTATGTGGGGTTCGTTCCAAATACTCATGATCATAAATGTCATCATCGTATTCATCGTCTGCATCCGCCCATCCAAAAAATTCATCAGTGAAGACCTTCTCATACCCCATCTCAACAAGCATATCGTCTAGTATCTGATAATCTGTACCTTTAGTTCTACAATAATGTATAAGCGTTTGCATATCCTCTTCCCCAACCCTGTTTGCTTTCAAAGCAAACTCAATCTCTTGAAAGGTCATCCTGCCCTCTCCTCTTTTTAAATCACTGCTATACAAACAGTTTCTCTGGAAGTTTTATCTTTCTATCCATATTAGAATTATATTTCAAAATCTGAGATTTTAAGCTAAAAAAAATCTTAATTTATCTAAAAAAATATTGACTGTTTTGTAACCTATGATGCAGCAGGGTGAAAGTATAAAAAAAGGAAGAAGAATGATGTCATTTAAGTGATTAGCTCAAGAAGTAACAACTAAAAGGTAACTTTTCATGGGAAATATATTTGAAAAGGGAGATGCATCTTTAGGGAAAACAAAGATGACATATAATGTGAAAAGCTACCTAGAAAGCCTGAAGTATCAAAAAGGGATAAGAGTCCTTCATGACTTTCTTGTTGCGAGTATAACTTCATTGCATGAAGTAAGTGTGAAGTCTGCCCGTCAGTAACCATCAAAGAAATGATTTTTATATGGACAGTGTTATTTTTGATAGACTCAAGCTTCTAAAACAAGATAACTTTTGTACATTTTGGACTGTCTTAAGGGAGGTTATTCACATAATATGAGAATACCATATAAAAATAAATCAAAAGCTATCTAGAAAACCATCGAGGCTTAAAAAGGGAGGGAGGAGTAACCTCAGTGGTTTTCATAGTGCTATTATATTCTTTGTGTGTGTAATGATTGTGAAATCTATAGGTAAGGACAACAATAGAGAAAAAAATTGTACTATGCAAAAAAATAATTGAACTGTAACAAAACATCTTAAATAGTAAGACCAGGACAACTCTACCTGAATGACTAATAAATACTATAGTTTTATCGTCAGAATAACCTCTTTTTAGCATCCAAAATAAGAGGTTTTTTTATTTTTTCCATATCAGAGGTTAAAAAAGGGTTTAAAGTGTGTTATTTTGTGAGTTAGATAGCCTATTATTGATTCTATGGATTTATCCTATCTTAGCTCTCGTCATTCTCCTACTCAACACGGGAATCTACACGTTTTAGCTATAAATAAATTTGGAAATATAAAGTAGTTTGAATTTTGGCTCCCCGGGTCAAACCCTAGGATGACTGGACATAGAATTTGGAACATCCATTGTAAAAATTGCATTAATAAAATATTTGATTTAAGTATCGGTAAGTGACCGGACGAAACGAAGCCGTCCGATGAAAGATTCAATGAGATAAAAGAACTACTGGCAACCTACACACTCTTGTGATCTATCTTCAATATCATTAGAAGATTCAGGAGACTGAGATCTTAGATAATAGGTAGACTTCAATCCGAACTTCCACGCATTCATATAAATCTCATTCAAGTATTTACCGCTCGCTTTGTCCAGTGTGATAAAGATATTCAAACTTTGTCCCTGGTCTAACCATTTTTGTCTGATCGCTCCTGCTTTGATAAGGAGGTTTTGATCCAAATCATAACTAGGCGTATAGTATTGCCATGTATCAGCGGAAAGATTAGGTGCGACCACCGGGATAAGTCCAGAAAGATTCTCTTCAAACCATTTTCTTTTATAGACCGGTTCGATGGCTTGTGTTGTACCTGTCAAAATAGAGATAGAACTTGTCGGTGCGATAGCCATAAGGTAACCGTTTCTCATCCCATCGCTCTTAACCTTTTCTTTCAGCCCCTGCCAGTCATGGCTGTATCCAAAGAGGCCCCCTCTGTCAACAAGTTTACAAGCATTCTCATTTGCTTTATCAATAGGGAAAATACCCTTAGACCAGTCAGAACCTTCAAAGTTCGGATAACATCCTTTCTCCAATGCCAAATTGCTTGATGCTTCGATCGTATAGTAAGAGAAGGACTCCATCACTTCATCTATTTTAGTGAAGTGATCATGGCTTCCCCACTCTATCTGTGCCTCTGCAAGCATTTGAGCTTCACCCATCACACCAAGGCCTATCGATCTTGACTTTTCATTGGTCTTCTTTACTTTTGCCAAAGGATAGAAGTTCAAGTCAATCACATTGTCAAGCATACGGATCGCCGTTGGTACGACACGCTCCAGATCTTCTTTTGTATGTACGTTAGCAAGGTTGACAGAAGCAAGGTTACATACCGCTGTATCACCATCCGTTTTTTCTTTGTCAACGATCCATATCTGTTTACCGTTAAGACTGTCTAGTGCTGTCACTTTTTTAGCCGGTTTTGTTGTTCCGTTGTCTACAGTAAGCATCTCATTTTCATCATAGGCTTCTTGTGTTCCATCTTCAAAGGTAAAACGTGTTTTATAGGTATTCGGTCCTGTATTTTGGAAAATCTCGGTACAGAGGTTGGTACTTCTAATGATACCTGCATGCTTGTTAGGGTTTGCTCTGTTCGCTGTATCTTTGAATGTAAGGAATGGGTTTCCTGTTTCAAAATAAGACCTAAGCATCTCTTTCCAAAGACTTTTCGCAGAGACTCTTTCTCTAGTAATGTTGTCATCAGAGTTTTCAAGTTCTATATAGCGTGCTTCAAACTCTTCACCATAAAGGGTTGTCAACTCTGTCACTTCAAATGGATCAAAGAGTGTCCACATTTCATCTGCTTCAACTCTTTTCATAAAGAGATCATTGAGCCAGATCGCAGGGAAAAGGTCATGTGCTCTACGACGCTCTTCACCTGAGTTCTTCTTCAAGTCAAGGAAGTCACGGATGTCAACATGCCACGGCTCTATGTAAACAGCAATAGCCCCTTTACGTGTACCAAGCTGATCTACAGCTATAGCAACATCATTGGCTATCTTAAGGAAAGGCACGATACCCCCGGCAGCATGTTTGTGTCCATCGATGTATGAACCCATACCACGGACCAGTGACCAGTCCCAACCGATCCCTCCACCAAATTTGGAAAGCAATGCCATCTCTTTATATCCGTCAAAGATACCTTCAATATTATCAGGTGTTGACCCGATATAACAAGAACTCAATTGGTGTCTCGGTGTTCTTGCATTTGACAATGTCGGTGTTGCGGCCATGACTTCAAATTTACTCAAAATATCGTAAAACTTTTTCGCCCATGTCTGGCAGTCAAATTCATTTTGTGCCAAGAACATTGCCACACCCATAAAAAGCTGCTGAGGCAATTCAATAGGTACCCCGCTACGGTCTTTTATCAAATATCTGTCATAGAGTGTACGAATACCCAGGTAGGTGAACTGTAGATCACGTTCAGGCTTAATATAATCGTTAAGATCGTCAAGATCATATTTGTCTTTAAGTCCCAGGACAATACGTCCCTCTTTCTCTCCACGTTCAAAATGTTCACGTAAATGGTTATAGCCTGTAAAGCCCGTTACTTTATGGTAAAGATCATAAAGGAAAAGTCTGGCAGCAACAAACGTCCAATCCGGTCTGTCAATGTCTATCTTGTCAACAGCTGTTTTAATAAGTGTTTGCTGTATCTCTTCAGAAGAGATCATGTCACGAAATTGTAGCTTGGCATCCACTTCAAGTTCACTTTGACTTACCCTTACAAGGCCCTCTACCGCAGCGGCAGTATATTTCTGAATCTTACCAACATCTAAAGTTTCTACTCTACCATTTCGTTTAACAACTCTGATCATCTTTTCCCTGTCCTTGTGTGTTGCTTTCTCATCATATTTCATGACAATGATTAATCCGATTTTACTCAAATTTACCTTGTGTATTTTTGAAATGTTGCATCATTTTTAGACATCTTTTTTATAAGATTTTGTGATAGTATTTGAAAGACTGTCTGGGAGGGAGGTTCCCCTAAGTATAAGGGTTGTTTATAAGAAAAAAAGGTGTGAAAAGTCATGCGGAATATCTATATTTTACCGTGGACAAAGTGTCCACGATACACTCTATTTAAACACTCTTTTGAAAATAGCATCTACATTTTTTGTGTAATAATCAAAGTTAAAACATTCTCTGATCTGCTCTTCAGAAAGTTTAGATCTTAATTCTTCATCTGCAAGTAAGTGCCCTAAGTATAAAGATTCACCTTCGTCATTAGTAGATGGTTTGCCCTGCTGGATCTCTTCCCATACTTTCATAGCATTTCTTTGAACAATTCTATACGCATCTTCTCTACTTACACCAGCTTTAGGAAGCTCTAGCAGTACTCTTTGCGAGAAAACAAGTCCACCAGTAAGGTTAAGGTTTTTCATCATATTCTCAGGCATGACTGTGAGGTTTGCAATGACATTGTTCATTCTGTGCATCATGAAGTCTGTAGTGATAAACGCATCAGGAAGCCAAAATCTTTCAGTAGATGAGTGAGAGATATCTCTCTCATGCCAAAGTGCTACATTTTCCATTGCTGGCGCAGCATAAGCTCTGATCATTCTGGCAAGACCGGTGATATTTTCTGTAAGGATCGGATTTCGTTTATGCGGCATAGCAGAAGATCCCTTTTGACCTTTTGCAAAAAACTCCTCAGCTTCATATACTTCTGTTCTTTGCAAATGTCTCACTTGTACTGCAAATTTTTCTACAGAAGAAGCCATAAGCGCTAAAGCCGTTGCCAATCTTGCATACCTGTCTCTATGTACCACCTGATTTGAACAAGGCTCAGGTTTTAAACCTAGTTCAGCCATGGCTAACTCTTCAAGTTCTAGTGGTGCATGTGCAAAGTTACCCATGGCTCCAGAGATTTGACCGACAGCGATCACTTCCATGGTCTCCTCAAGGTTCTTAAGATGTCTAGCCATCTCATCATACCACACGGCCAAAGTCAAACCAAATGTAATTGGCTCACCATGGATACCATGGCTTCTTCCTACCATGAGAGTCATTTTGTGTTCTTCGGCACGTTTCTTGATCGACTCCATAAGCATCTTTGTATCAGCAATGATGATTTCCAGTGAAGCTTTCATTTGAAGTGCAACACCTGTATCCACTGCATCTGAAGATGTCATACCATAGTGAAACCATCTAGACTCCTCTCCAAGACTTTCACTGACACTTGTATTAAAAGCAATGAGATCATGTTTTGTAACCGCTTCTATCTCTTCGATTCTTTCTACTGAAAATGTAGCATTCTTCACGATCTTTTGACAATCATCATCAGGAATAAGCCCCAGTTTATTCCATGCTTTCACAGCTGCTTTTTCAACCTCAAGCCATGCTGCATATCTTGCATGTTGTGTCCAATGTTTTGTCATCTCTTCTCTTGCGTATCTTTCTACCATTGCATACCCTTATGTGTATAAAAATTTGATACAATTCTACCAAAATAGCAGTTAATAATACGACTAGTCGTATGAGCCAACTGCTGTAATCACGCATTAAAATGCAGTACAAGCGAAGCACTAAATGCTGAGTCGTATGACCAAGCGTCAACAATCTATTTTCTAAAAAGGTGAAGAAAAGATGCCATTTGTTAAAGAGAAGTTTACTGTACCAAAGAAAATGCCCGCTTTTCTATTTATCATGCGTACCTTTAACTTTACCCAGGGTCAAGCACAACGTGTACTTGCAAAAGGCAGATTACTTATCAATGGTGCATCCATATTTAATACAGGGCAGTCCATAGAAGGAGAAGTAGAAGTCGTCTATTTTAAGCCTGCTTCACAAGGGAAAGAACCTCTATTTCACAATAAAGATTTTATGGTCTTTGAAAAATATTCCGGTGTTTTAGTCCACCCCAATACCATGGCAACACCTTACTCTCTCCTCGATGAAATTCGTAGTGTTGCCGGTGATAATGCCAATGCTGTACACCGTATAGATATGGAAACATCCGGATTGCTTTTGGCCAGTAAACATAAAAAGTCCGAATCCTTTTTAAAGATGTCATTTGAAGACAGAAGCATTAAAAAGTCTTACCTTGCATGGGTGGATGGAAAACTCACAGAACCCTTTTCTTCGAGCGAGCGTATCAAGATAAACAATGACTATAGCCAAACCAAACACAAGGTCTTTATCTCTGATGAAGGGAAGGCTTCACACACTGACTTTATTCCTTTGGAGTATGATGAAACACTGGATGCTACGCTTGTAGCCTGTTATCCTCATACAGGGAGAACCCATCAGATAAGGGTCCATTTGTTTCACGTGAAACATCCTATTTTGGGTGATCCTATCTATGGTACGACTTTTGAAGCTGCCAATGCCTACCTCGAGGAGGAACTCAGTCCGGAAGAGCGTATAAGAGAGATGGGTGCAAGCAGACTGATGCTACATGCACAGAGTTTGACCTTTACTATGGGTTCAAGATTTCATATAGAGAGCAAAAGTGATTTTTCTCAGATGAGAGATCTGATCTGTGAGAAAGAAAAAAGAGTATTTAACGCATAAAAGGGGAATGTAAACCCCTCCAAGAATATTAACAAAGATAGAATATCCTAGCCCACGTCAGGTTCCCACACTTTTATTTTAAATATGCCGAGGTGCATGTTTTGTGTTCGTCTTCTGCTTTGTTGTGAACAAAGAAATTAAAAAAATGAAAGAGATTATTTCTCCTCGTCACTCCGGGAATCATAGATAAACCAACCTACACCTATAGCCGCTACCAGGACAATAAATCCTAACATAAAGATCTCTAAACTAGGCATTAGACTTCACCTCCTAATTCTTGTTCTCTTAACTGGCCGCAAGCTGCTGATATATCCAATCCTTTAGATTCGCGTATGGTACAATGCAAACCTCTTTTAGTCAAATACTCCTGAAATTCTTTCATATCTTTTTCACTTGGACGTTTGAACTCAGTCCCTCCATACGGATTAAAATAGATCAAATTCACTTTGGCCTTGATACCATCCAGAAGAGAGAGAAGTTTCTTTGCTGCAGAGATATCATCATTGACATCTTTGATGACAAGATACTCGAACATCACTCTTTTTCTGTCATTGACAGGAAAGTTTTTCACTGCAGTGATGATAGACTCAATATTGTACGCCTTGTTAATAGGCATCAACTGTTGTCTCAGCTCATCGTCAACTGCATGTAAAGAGATAGCCAAGTTCACGCCTAGTTCCATCTTTCCAAGTCTTTCGATCTTGGTACTGAGTCCGGAAGTAGAAATGGTTTGTCTATGTGTCGCTATTGCCATACCTTCCGGATCTGCGAATATCTTTACGGACTTTGCCACTTCTGTCAGGTTGTCAAGCGGTTCACCCATTCCCATATAGACAATATTGACACGACGGTTGGCATCGATCGCATTGTCTTTTTTGATCATTCGTACCTGTTCAACGATCTCACCCGCTGTCAGATTGCGCATAAAACCACCCTTTGCTGTCAAACAAAAAGCACACCCGACCTTGCACCCTACCTGAGATGAGATACAGATCGTATAGCGTTCCTGATGCTTTACAGAGCCATCTTCATGATACTCCTTATCTCTCATTAAAAGTAGTACTGCTTCCACAGTATGTTTATCATGCAGTTCAAAAAGATATTTACGGCTTCCGTCTTTAGAATTTTGTACCATGACTGTTTTGAGAGGGGTAAGAGTATACTCTTCATCCAGTTTTTCTCTCATCTCTTTTGGAAGATTTTTCATCTCTTCAAACGAATCTGCATATTTATGGTAGATCCAGTTGTATATCTGCTTTGCACGAAAAGAAGGCTTTATCAGCTCACTTAATTCTTCTTTTGTCAGATCTTGTATTATTTTCTTCATTTATTTACTTTCTTTTATATACTTGGTCAATCTAAGCATTGCTTCTTTATGGTTGTCCATAAAGTCTTTATGTGCATTTTCATCACAATAATTTGTCACTATAAAAATACCTGCTGCAGGGATATCAAAAGATTTTGCTACTTTCAATACGGTATAGTATTCCATATTTTCCAAATGTATATTTTTGGAAAGATACGCTTTTCCTATGCTTTTATCCGTCGTAATATAATTGGAGCTGTTCACAATTGTTTCACGTGAAACATCTTCAGCCGTGGAAACCATATTATCTATAGGGGTATAGGACCCCCCTGTGAAGAAACTGTTTTCTATGTTCACTGCTGTCTTTGATTCTATAATGTCAAACACTTTCTTTTCTCCATAAGAACCTGCCGTACCTACGAACAATAAAAATTTTGGTTTTTGAGACAGACATAAACGCGTTAAATTAATCGCTACGTCTGTCAACCCAATGCCAACGGGTAAAGCAAAATTAAACTGCTCACTCTCTCCTGCACAAATGATCATGACTACATTCTCACTGGGATATTTTTCCCTCTAAGATAGCTTTTTAATTCCATAATGTCAATCTCTTTAAAGTGGAAGATCGAAGCCGCTAAAGCAGCATCAGCATGTCCGATCGTAAATGCCTCTTCAATGTGCTGCATCGTCCCTGCTCCGCCTGATGCAATCACCGGAATATTCACAAGATCACTGATCTTTCTGTTTAAGCTATTATCAAAACCTGCTTTGGTTCCATCTGCATCCATAGAGGTGACGAGCAATTCACCTGCACCTCTTTCATACGCTTCTTTTGCCCATTCCAGTGCATCGATACCCGTATCGTTACGTCCACCATGGGTAAAGACATGCCATGTGTCTTCTGAAACTCTTTTGGCATCTATCGCCACTACAATACACTGAGATCCAAAACGTTTTGCACCCTCTTCTATGAATGCCGGGTTTTTAATGGCTGCCGAATTCACACTGACTTTGTCACAACCTACATTGAGAAGGCTATAGATATCAGAAAGCTCTCTGATCCCTCCTCCTACAGTCAGAGGAATAAAAACTTCCTGCGCTACTTTTTTCACCACATCCACAATCGTGTCACGTCCTTCATGACTCGCACCGATATCCAGAAAAGTGATCTCGTCTGCACCCTCTTCGTTGTAACGTCTGGCCACTTCAACAGGATCTCCTGCATCACGCAAACCAACAAAATTAACACCTTTCACTACCCGTCCGTTATCTACATCCAGACAAGGTATGATACGTTTTGCAAAATAATCCATCTAATTAGCCGTGTTCCTCTCAAAATTATGATAAGATTATACAAAAATTATCCCAAACTCGGGATTAGTATGAAGTATAAAGGTAGATTATAGTATGATTATTGAAAATTTAGCCGAATTTGCCAGTAAAAAATTTGGTCAAAACTTTTTGAAGAATGATATCTATCTTCATAAAATCATCCAAGCGATGCCCAATGACGATTTAAAAGTCGCAGAGATTGGGCCTGGCTTAGGTGATTTAACCAAAGAACTTGTAAAAGTTCGAAATGTCACAGCATTTGAGGTTGATAAAAGATTATGTGAGCATCTTACGACTGAATTCAAAGAACCTATCCACGAAGGGCGCTTTGAATTACGGTGTGGAGATGTGCTTGAGCGTTGGGAGTCAGGAAGTCTGTTGGATGAGCCTTATCATCTGGTAGCCAACTTGCCCTACTATATCGCAACCAATATTATTTTAAAAGCATTTAAAGATGAACACTGCCAGTCTATTCTGGTGATGGTTCAAAAAGAAGTAGCTGTTAAGTTTGCTGCAAGTGTCAAACAGAAAGAGTTTTCTGCTCTTTCTGTTCTTGCTGCAAGTGTAGGAAAAGCGACACTTTGTTTCGAAGTTGAGCCCGAAGCATTTGTGCCGCCTCCAAACGTTACTTCCGCCGTGCTTTTAATAGAGAAGAATCGGTCACTGGATGACGAGAAGTTTGAAGCGTTCTTAAAGATCGCATTTGCGCAACCGCGTAAAAAACTCTCTAAAAACCTTATGGCAGTTTTTTCTAAAGATATTGTCAATAACATTTTCGCAAAGTTGGAACTTGATTCTAACTTACGACCTCATGAAGCTGGGACATCTATTTATCATCACATATATAATGAACTAAAGGATAATTTAGATGCAAAACAACAATCAGAACAACGAAAACTCTCAAAATCAAGGGCCAAGAACACCCAGAGATAGAAAGCCAAATCCGCATAGACAAAACAGACCAAATATGCAGGGTGAAAATAACCCAAATCCAAATAGGAAACCTCACCCAAACAGAAAACCAAACCCTAACAGAACACCTGATGGGAATGTAGCCAGTACAGAGGGTCAAGGAAACGCGCAAAACCCAAATAGAAAGCCAAACCCTAATAGGAACAACCCTAACCAAAACCGAAATAATCCAAATAGAAAACCAAACCCAAGCAATAAACCAGGTGGTAAGCCGGGTGCTAAACCTGGTGGTAAGCCAGGTGGTAAGCCAGGCGGCAATAAAAACAGAGGCAGAAGAAAAAATGTAACTACTGTCAATGATACAATGAGAGCTTCTATCGACGAAAATGCCCGCGTGAAAGACGCTACCATGAATCCATGGAAAAAGATTGATATGTCAGCAAAAGGTAAAATACGTTTCACTCCACTAGGTGGGCTAGGTGAAATCGGTGGGAACATGGCTGTACTTGAAACAGAGACTACCGCTATCATCATCGATGTGGGTATGAGCTTCCCTGATGAAACAATGCACGGTGTAGATATCTTGGTACCTGATTTCTCTTACTTGCATACACTTAAAGAAACAAAAGATGTGTATGTCATCATCACGCACGGTCACGAAGACCATATCGGTGCAATGCCTTACTTGTTTAAAGAATTACAATTCCCTATCTATGCAACACCGCTTGCACTTGCAATGATAGAAAACAAGTTTAATGAACATGGACTGAGTAAACACACAAATAAATTTAACTTTGTCACACTGAGAAAACAGTATCAAATCGGTGATATGAAGATAGAATGGCTGCATAATACCCACTCTATCATCGATGCCTGTTCGCTTGCTATTGAGACACCTGCAGGGATCATTATGCATACGGCTGACTTTAAAGTAGACCACACACCTGTAGATAACTATACTATGGACTTACGTCGTTATGCCCATTACGGGGAAAAAGGTGTACTTTGTCTTTTCTCGGATTCTACAAACTCGCATAACCCAGGATTCACAAAGAGTGAAAAAGTGGTTGGAAAAACATTTGACTCACTCTTTGACCTTGCAAAAGGGAGAGTGATCATGTCCACCTTCTCATCCAATGTACACCGTATCTTCCAGGCAATGGAAAGAGCAGTAACACACGGTAGAAAGATCTGTGTTATCGGTCGTTCAATGGAGAGAAATGTTGAAACCAATAGAGCACTTGGTTTTGTAGACATTGAAGAAAAACACTTCATCGAGGTACACGAAGTACCAAAATATGCTGACCATGAAGTACTTATCGTCACTACGGGGTCTCAAGGGGAAACCATGGCTGCATTGAACCGTATGGCAACGGATGAGCATAGACACATCAAACTTAAACCATCAGACACCGTCATCATCTCTGCTTCAGCGATCCCAGGAAATGAAGCTTCAGTTTCGGGCCTCATGAACAAGCTTATCAAAGCTGGTGTAACAGTACGTTATAAAGAGTTTGGAGACATTCATGTTTCTGGTCACGCATCACAAGAAGAGCAAAAGCTCATTTTGAGACTTATCCAACCTAAATTCTTCTTGCCTGTTCACGGTGAATATAACCATATCGCTAAGCATGCTAAAACAGCTGTGGAGTGTGGTGTAGATGAAAGAAATATCTTGCTTATGAGTGATGGGGATCAAGTAGAGATCACCACGAAGTACCTTAAAAAAGTGAAAACAGTCAAGAGCGGTAAAACCTATATCGATAATCAAAACAATATGACGATTGAAAATGATGTGGTCCTTGACAGACAAAAACTGGCTGAAGACGGTATCGTGAATGTGGTAGCACAGATAAGTCAAAGCAACCAGAAAGTTGTTGGTAAACCAGTGGTGACAAGTCATGGACTGGTACCGGACAAAGAAGATAAAAAGTTTGCAAAAGAGATCGAAGTATTGCTTGAGACTATGATGCTTAACATGAAACCTGAAGCACTGAAAAACCATAGAGATATTGAAAATGAGATTCGTAATGTAGTGAGAAAACATGTGGTTCGCACTAAAAAAAGATATCCGCTTATTATTCCTACGATCTTCATCATCTAATAACCTTCTGCCTTTAGGCAGGAGATATGATTATTTACTTTATCTATTTCATTGAAAGAAGAACAAACATCTCCTCTCCCCTGCTAATTATGCTATAATCCTTTAAAAATATATAAAGACTGAACTATGGATCTCATTAAAATTGCACAAGAAACTTTTCACACAGAAGCAGATGCACTATACAAAGCTGCCGAACGTCTGGACCAGAATTTTCTGGATGCCATTTCACTTATATTGAGAACAGAGGGAAAGCTCATCATTACGGGTGTAGGAAAGTCCGGTCTTGTAGGTGCCAAAATGGCCGCTACTTTCGCAAGTACAGGTACATCAAGTTTCTTTTTACATCCGACAGAAGCACTGCATGGCGACTTGGGAATGATAGGAAAAAGCGATACCCTGCTTGCTATAAGCAGTAGTGGAGAGAGTGAAGAATTGACCAAAATTCTTCCTCATATCAAACGCTTTGATATTCCACTTATTGGTCTGACAGGAAATGAGCATTCATCACTTGGCTCCTACGCGGATGTTTTTCTTGACATTTCTGTAGAGAAGGAAGCTTGTCCGCTGGGTGCGGCACCTACGACATCCACTACCCTGACCATGGCACTGGGTGATGCCTTGGCTGTAGCACTGATGAAACAAAGAGGATTTAAACAAGAGGATTTTGCCTCTTTCCACCCTGGAGGCTCACTGGGAAGAAAACTTTTTGTGAAGATAAAAGATCTCATGAGAACAACAGATCTGCCTATCATCAAAGATACTACTACCCTGAAAGATGCCATTGTCGCCATGAGCGAAGGGAAACTTGGTACAGTACTTATCGTAGATGCAGAAGATAGATTTATCGCTATTTTAAGTGATGGTGACCTTAGACGGGCACTGATGAAAGAAGGATTCAGCTTAGAACACTTGGCTATAGAATATGCCAGCAGGAATCCTAAAAGTTATACTAATACAGAGTTGCTGGCAAGTGATGCCCTTGAAATTATAGAAGATGGGCGCATACAACTTTTGCCAATCACAAATGATGCAGGAAAGATCATCGGTGTATTGCACATCCATGATTTGATCAATGCCGGCATTAAAAGCAAATAAAACGAGAAACAATGAGACTAAACAAATATATATCACATAATACTAAATATTCAAGAAGAGAAGCAGATAAGCTTATAGAAGACGGAGAAGTCACTTTAAACAAAAAAGTCTTGAAAGATTTTGGCTATGAAGTAGAAGAAGGTGACCAGATCTATATCAAAGGTAAGCCGGTCAAGAAAAGTACAGAACTGACTGTCATCGTGTACAACAAACCTAAAGGTGTTCTGGTCACAAAAAAAGATGACAGAGGACGTGCCACTATCTATCATAAACTGCCAGGCAAATATAGGCACTTTGTACCTGTAGGTAGACTGGACTATGCCTCTGAAGGACTTTTACTCTTAACAGACTCCCCAGAAGTAGCAACGGCCCTTATGGAGAGTGGCTTGGACCGAACCTATAACCTGAAAATAGATAAACCTGTCACTGAAGAGATGATCACTGCTATGAAAGAAGGGCTTGTCCTTGATGATGCCCGTGCCGGTGCACATGAAAAAAGTAAGATCTACAGTATGGAATTTGCCCCTTTTGCGCACTTTGAAATAAGAGCAGAGGGAAAGAACTTTTCAAAGCTTCGTGTCACCATCACTGAAGGAAAGAACAGAGAGTTAAGACGTTTCTTTGCACATTTTGAAGCAAAAGTGCTTGACCTCAAACGTGTCGCCTTCGGAGGGATAGAATTAAACAATCTACCTACGAACAAAACACGTTACTTTACGCGCAGAGAATACGATGATATACATAAATTCATGAAACGTTTCAGAGCCAATACACAAGCAGAGGCCAAGAATAAAGCCAATGCCCTGAAACAGGCAGAGAAAAACAAACAAGAAAAAGTGTTTGAAGATAAAAGCCCTGACAAATCAAAGAAGTTTTCTAAGAAAGATTAAGTTTTGCCAAACCTTGCACTGAAATATCGTCCCAAAACACTTGATACGCTGATAGGTCAGTCACACCTTTTAGGTGACAGTGCCATATTACGAAAGCTCATTACCACAGACACCCTCTCCCATACTTTCTTTTACGGACCGCCGGGCTGCGGGAAAACAACACTTGCAAGGGTGATCGCTACCCTTCTTGATAAACCTTTTTACGAGATGAATGCCACTACTCTTAAGATCGAGGATCTGCGTAAGATCTTTAAAGAGTATACCAATGCTTTACAAAAACCTCTTATTTTCATAGATGAAGTCCATAGACTGAGCAAGAACCAGCAAGAAGTACTCTTGCCTTTTATGGAAAACCATGCCGCACTCATCATAGGAGCTTCCACAGAAAACCCTTACTATTCACTCACTGCAGCGATGCGTTCTCGTTCCCATCTTTTTGAACTTGCACCCATAGATGAAAAGGAACTACATGCCTATCTTGAAAAGATCATCAAACTGGAAGATCTCACCATAGAAGAGGATGCAAAAGAGTACCTCGTCTTTTCAAGTGGCGGTGATGTCCGCGCAATGCTAAACCTGCTTGAGAGTGCTGCTGCAGTGGAGAAGTCCATTAGCCTTGCAACACTCAAACAGATACGTCCTCATGCCATGCAGGCAGGAAGTGCTGAGAGCGAAAGCCACTATGAACTGACTTCTGCCATGATCAAAAGTATTCGGGGTTCTGATATAGATGCTTCTATCTATTATCTTGCCAGACTGATAGATGGAGGAGAGCCTGCAGAGTTCATCGCAAGACGCCTAGCCATTCTAGCCAGTGAAGACATCGGAAATGCAAACCCCCCTGCTCTCAATCTTGCCAGTTCTACACTGAACATCGTTAAACATATAGGGTATCCTGAAGCAAGGATCTCTCTCTCCCAACTGGTTATCTATCTTGCCTCTTCGCCCAAGTCTAACAGCGCTTATATGGCAATCAACACTGCGCTAAACTCTATAAAAGAGGGAGAGATACACCCTATTCCCTCTCATATAAAGACCCATGCAAAAGCATATCTCTATCCCCATGATTTTGGTGGATGGGTAGAACAATCCTACCTTTCAGTACCCAAAAAATACTATGAGTCTAAACAGATAGGTTTTGAAAAAACCCTTTGGCAATGGCATGAGAAAATAAAATCTAAATAATGTACCACTTTTATAACACATTTCTGTGTTATAATTTACACTATTTAATATAAGAAGGAAATTTACATGAAAAGAAATATACTTAAGTTCATACTTGTATCAAGTACAAGTATTGCCTTATTAAATGGCTGTACAGGACAAGAAGTAGCCCCTAACAATGCAACACAAACCGGTGCGGCAACTGGCGCTGTAGCAGGTGCAGTCATAGGGTACAATACAGGTAGTGGCGGTGGAAAAAATGCTGCAGTAGGAGCCCTAATAGGTACAGCTCTTGGTGCAGGTATAGGAAATGCTGTAGACAATAGTAATCCGGAACCCGTAGAAACAGGCGGATGGCAATAAATATTTAGTCATTAAAAAAGTAAAAAGGAAATAGAATGAAATTAAAAAAACAAATAGTAGCTGCATCTGCAGCGGCCTTCATGCTCGGAGGATGTTACAATCAGCCTGGTCTTGTTGAAGATCAAAGCTACAATCGTACAAAAACAGGTGTAGCTACTGGTGCACTTGCGGGTTCTGTGATCGGTTATAATACAGGTAGCCGTGATGCAAAAAGTGCCATCATTGGTGGTCTTTTAGGTGCTGCTGTGGGTGGAGCTGTAGGCTACAGTATGGACCAACAAGCCAATGAAGTTGCGCGTGCACTCGGTACTGGAGTCAACAATGACCCTCTAGCTGCACTTGACCCACGTAGAGACATCGTTGTTTCAAAATTCAATGATCATGTAAAAATCATATTTAGAGATCGTATGATGTTTGCTACAGGATCATCAAGACTACAACCCAATGCAAAACACAAAGTCAACAAAGTGGCACAAGTTTTACGTAACTATCCTCAAACCATTGTAGGTGTAGCAGGATTTACCGATAATGTAGGAAGCTACTCTTACAACCTTGATCTTTCTAAAAGACGTGCAGCTACTGTAAGCAATATTCTTGCTGTAAATGGAAGACCATACACAAAAGGATGTTCGTACAATAAAGCCATTGTACCGAATGACTCTGCCAAAAACAGAGCACTTAATAGACGTGTAGAAGTCTATCTCTATGCAGACAGAAACAGAATGTCTGATCCTTGTCGTTAACCTCGGCTATTTCAATGAGCTAAGCTCTCGCTTGGCTTGTTCTGCATTCATTGCCCCAGAAAAATATTGACTTTCGACATGATCAATAGAAGCAATAAGTTTTACCTTTAGGATCTCTCCTCTCAGTCTCTCTTTTACAAATATTTTCATTTCAGAAAAATCAGGAAAAAGCTCTAAAAACTCTGCTTTCAACTCAGAATTATTCCATGCTTGCACTTGTATATTTACAGGTGCATCGGTCATATCAAGTATTTCCCGCCCTATACTATCAACACTTTGATACTGATCAAATTGGTGCTTTTGCTTATACTCTTCATTTTGAAATTTCTCATCTTCCTGTATATCACCTACAAAGTTGGTGATAAAATAAAGAAATCCAATACCTATGAGAATAAAGAAAAATAAACTTTTGTCCATCATAAAATCCTAAATATATATTTACTATGTAAAGTATACAATAATTTTTGACATATGTTAATTATAGTAATGGTTTTAATTCTAAATCTATTAAAATAGATGAAGATATATGAGAAGCGAAAGAAAAAGAGAGAAAAGATGAAAAATATACTGCTAGCTACCCTAATACTGTTTACTAGTACCCATACATGTATGAGTGCAGAAGTGATAGATCCCGACCTTGAACCCAAGATACTGCCAAATCTCATTAAAGCAAAAAAAATTACCAAAAAACCAAGGGGAAAACTAAGAAAAAAGCCAAGAAAAAGACCCATGATCTACCACCATTACTATACAACTACCATAGAGAAAAATTGCGATAGATATATCAATATCATCAACGAAAAAAATAAGGAAATTGAAGCATTATCAACAGAGATTAAACACTTAAGAGAGAATAAATATGAAATTATGCGACAACAGCTCAAAGAAGAATATAATAAAGAGTTGAAAAAATTTGAGGAAAAAAGAAAGTCATACTAATCAAAGGGCTATACAGAAATATTCAAGTAAAATTTATCTTCTCATACCTAAAAATGATTAAATGCCTTGAAAAAGGACTTTATAAGTGGTGCGGATGAGAGGACTCGAACCTCCACGCCGTAAAGCACCAGATCCTAAGTCTGGCGTGTATACCAATTTCACCACATCCGCATGTGATTGTTTTACAAAACAATAAAAAGTAAGTGGTACACCCGTTAGGATTCGAACCTAAGACCCTCGCCTTAGAAGGGCGATGCTCTATCCAGCTGAGCTACGAGTGCACAAAAAATATAATAATAAATACCAAAACTGATACATTAAATGGTACGCCAGAGAGGACTCGAACCCCTAACCCTCAGATCCGAAGTCTGATGCTCTATCCAATTGAGCCACTAGCGCTTCATCATTTGGGTGGTTACCCTGTTTAATTACCAATGGGGTGGGCGACGGGACTCGAACCCGCGACAAACAGTACCACAAACTGTCGCTCTACCAACTGAACTACGCCCACCATAATTAAATGATTACTTATTATTATAATGTTAAATACCTAAATGGTCGGAGTGAAAGGACTCGAACCTTCGACCCCCTGGTCCCAAACCAGGTGCGCTACCAGACTGCGCTACACTCCGTTACCTTATAAAAAGGAACGCAATTATAGTCAAAAGACTTTCATTTGTCAATAGATTTTAGAAAAAAAATGAAAAATATGCTTTTAATCCCTATATTAGAGGTACTTTAACCGTGAATGAGTATAATAGTTCCATCTACATGGCAGGGTTAACATATGAACAGTATATTTGAACAAATCAATGGCCTCTTGGGCTCTTTATTCTTTTTTGACATCTTTTTCGGCAGCATGGAAGGTACAAATATGCCCTTTATAGTTGCATGGCTGATCGTTGGAGGACTTTTTCTTACTTTTCGTTTTGGCTTTATTAATGCACGTATGTTCGGTCATGCCTTTAAGATCATCACTGGCAAATATAAGACCGCTGACGACGTAGGAGAGATCACTCCTTTCCAGTCTTTGACAACCGCCCTATCCGCCACAGTTGGACTTGGGAATATTGCAGGGGTTGCCATTGCCATTGCGGTAGGAGGTCCTGGAGCTACATTCTGGATGATCTTGGCAGGCTTCTTTGGCATGACACTCAAATTTACAGAAGTGACCCTTGCACAGATCTATAGGGAGAGAAGACCTGATGGACGTATCATGGGTGGAGCGATGCAGTATCTTTCCATAGGGCTGGCCTCTAAAGGCTATATCAAACTGGGAAAAGTACTCGCTGTGATGTTTGCTGTGCTTGCTATAGGAGGCAGTTTGGGTGCAGGGAATGCTTTCCAAACTTCACAAGCCATGGGTGCACTCTCAGAACGTATCCCTTTCTTTCAAGAGTATCCGATCGTTTTTGGTCTTATCTTGGCCACACTTGTAGGATTTGTCATTATCGGAGGGATTAAACGGATCGCAAGTACCGCAGAGAAGATCGTTCCTACAATGGTATTTATCTATTTGGCCGCATCCTTATGGATACTCCTCACAAACGCTTCTCAAGTGCCTGGTGCTATCTCAACCATCTTTCATGAAGCCTTTGCTCCTACTGCCGCTGCAGGTGGCCTTATAGGTGTTCTTGTACAAGGTTTTAAACGTGCTGCCTTCTCAAGTGAAGCGGGTATAGGTTCAGCTGCCATTGTACACTCTACTGCCTCAGTCAAATACCCTGTCAGACAGGGGATGGTAGCGCTTTATGAACCCTTTATAGATACCATCGTTATCTGTAGTATGACAGCGCTTGTGATCGTCACTACAGGGGTCTATGACCCTAGTGGCGAGTTTGCGAACCTTGTCGCTTCAAAACAGGGTGCGGCGCTTACAGCAGCAGCCTATGGAACGGTGATTTCATGGTTCCCTGTTATCTTGTCATTTTCCATTGTACTTTTTGCTTTTTCCACGATGATATCATGGTCTTATTATGGCGAGCGTTCTTGGACTTACCTCTTTGGAGAAAAATATACTTTATTGTATAAACTGATCTTTGTTTCATTTACCGTCATCTCATCAGTCACCAGCGCTTCCACGCTGTTAGAATTCTCCGATCTTCTCATCTTGGGGATGGCCTTGCCAAACCTTATAGGACTCTATATGCTGCAAGGTGTTGTTCACTCAAACCTCAAAGCGTATCTTAAAAAATGGAAAAGTGGTGAGTTAGACAGAGAGTGTATAGAAAAAGGGGTGTGCAAAACTGAGTAATATTCGACCGGGTATCTCACCTGTCAAATATTTTAGAAGCAAGGAGGGTGATTACACCATCTCCACACCCTTTTCACCATGTGCAAGTGCACCGATGACATAACCGTCTGTATTTGCAAGTACGGCATCTACATTTTCAGGTTCTACAACCCATACCATTCCTACACCCATATTAAAGGCTCTGTACATCTCTTCTTCTTCAACATACTTGCTCATGAATTCAAAGATAGGCAATACTTTTATGGCATCTTTGTTTACAATAGCTCTCATACCCTCAGGAAGGACTCTAGGAAGGTTTTCTACAATCCCTCCTCCTGTGATGTGGGCCAAGGCTTTCACATAGTGTTTATTGGCTTTATACTCTTTTACATAGATACGTGTCGGTTCGAGCAGGGTCTCTACAAGCGGTTTGCCTTCAAACTCTGTCTCAAGACTCATACCCAACTTGTCAAAGAGAAGTTTTCTCACCAATGAATACCCGTTTGAATGTACTCCAGAGCTTGGCATAGCAATAAGGACCTGCCCCTCTTTCACATTGGCAACCGTATCCATCTCTGAACGTTCTGCTATACCTACTGCAAATCCTGCAAGGTCAAAGTCATCATCTGAATACATGCCAGGCATTTCAGCTGTTTCACCCCCTACAAGCGCACATTCAGATCTGCGACAACCCTCTGCGATACCAGCAACCACATCTTTTGCATTCTCAGGAAGCAATTTACCCGTTGCATAGTAGTCTAGGAAGAACATCGGTGTACCGTTGTTACAGATAAGATCATTGACACACATAGCTACAAGGTCGATACCTACGGTATCAAGTTTACCGCTCTCTATGGCGATACGAAGCTTCGTACCCACGCCATCTGTTGCAGAAAGTATGACTGGCTCTTTATAACCTGTCGGAAGTGCATAGGCACCTGCAAATGAACCGATACCGCCGATGACATTTTTATCAAAAGTAGATTTTACATCGCTCTTGATCGCTTCTACAAACTCATTACCCGCATCGATATCGACACCGGCATCTTTATATGATATATTTGACATTAGTTGTTGTCCTTTTCATTGGTTTCTTCACATTTACACGCAGGGAAAATCTTTTTAAGCATAATGAGCCCTGGACAGAAGCCTGTCAATCCTGCGATAACAAGCGTGACCATCATGGCAAATTGCAAAATAAATGCAGCTGCATACATGCCAGAACCTGCCAAACCCATAACAAAGCCCAGTATACTAGCCTGTATTAAACGTTGTATCTTTTCAGCACACATTTAAAGATCCTTATGAGAAATTGGGCGTATTATATCTAATTTTAGCTGTTTAACTTCCCTTACCATTAAGGAGAACGCTTTTAGAGCAAAGCCCTAAAAACTACGTTAACACTGTGTCCTCTTCAGCAGATGGCTCAAACAACCAGTTGTGTTAAGAACGAAGTTTTCGTCCTAGCTTTTCTTCAACAGAACCTACTTTGTTACCCAGTCTACCCACTGGACCATCACGCCAATCAATCTTTATAGAGCTATAGACACGACCGCAATCTTTTTGGAGTTCTTCATAGGCATTGTTGATCACAGCCAAAACTTCTTCTACGGTTTCACCTTCTATGATCGTACCCATAGGTGTAAGCTGGTACGCCAATCCGCTTTTATCTACAATGTCTAAGACTCTTGCTACAAAGGCACTTTTACTTTGGGTTTTTTCCGTTGGGAACATACTGAATTCTACTAATGCTGACATGATCATCCTTATTCTTTAATTTATTTTTGATGTTATAACAGATTATAGGTTATAATCCAGCATAGTTCGGGTTAAAGGATGAAAATGGCGGATATGATTGTTGTAGGTGCGGGGGCAGCAGGGCTCGTCGCTGCTATCACTGCTGCAAGAACAGGGCAGAAGGTACTATTACTGGAACAAAACAGCAAAATCGGCAAAAAAATACTTGTTTCTGGTAACGGAAAATGTAACATAGACAACAAATACATCGCCTTACATCGCTTTCATGGAGAAAATCCTGATTTTATAGACGCAATATTAAAAGGATATGACTTTGACGTAGTAGAAAAGTTTTTCACATCCATAGGACTTGAGCTCATCGAAGGAAAAGAAGGCAAAATGTTTCCTATGTCATTGCAAGCCAGTTCCGTGGTTGAAATGCTTGAGTATGAAGCCAAAAGGGCAGGCGTACAGATACTATGTGACTGTGGAGTCACATCCTTAAGTAAAGAAGGTGATACTTTTACTCTAGAAACATCTCAAGGAATCAAGCGTTGCAAAAAACTCCTTTTGGCATCAGGTTCACCTGCCGCACCACAACTTGGGGGTTCGAACTCCGGATATGCCTTTGCCACAAAGATGGGACATAGTCTCATACCGCGTCACCCTTCTCTCGTCCAACTCTGTTCAGATGAAACATGGGTGAAAGCCTGTGCAGGAGTGAAAGTGTCCGGAGTGGCACAACTCTATGCCAACGGTGAGTACATCACAGAGAAAAAGGGTGACCTGCTTTTCACAAACTATGGAATCAGCGGATTGGCCATCCTGGATCTTAGCCGGGAGGTCAGTACAAGACTGGCAAATTATGACTATTGTGAACTCAACTTGGATCTCATGCCAGAACTTAGCAAAGAAAAACTCACCAACTTACTGCTAGGTCGCATAAAAGAGGGAAGTGAAAAACCTATAGAGATATGGCTTCACGGTGTCATAAACAAAAAACTCATCTCAATCATTTTAGAACAGTCGAAGTGTAAAGCCAAACAAGAAAATGACTTAAACAGAAAAGAGATAGGCAAACTTGTCTACGCTATCAAAAACCTCAAACTTTCCATCAACGATACCAAAGGGTTCAAAGGTGCAGAAGTCGCCACAGGCGGTGTCAACACCACTGAAATAAACCCGCAAACGATGGAATCAAAACTCGTACCCAATCTTTACTTTGCAGGAGAAATACTCGATGTCGATGGAGACAGGGGAGGATTTAACTTTCACTTCGCCTGGATAAGCGGATTACGGATAGGAAATAATCTATAAAATTATTTTCAAAATATAGTGAAAGATTCATGGTCGTTTAGTTTGTTATAGATATGCTTGAATGGGGTAAGGAAAGTGAAGAAGCTTACGCTAAAGTATATGACCAAACGGAACGAAGCCGTTCAGTCAGAGATGGAGTGAAATATACCCCACTTACGCTTTAGCGACAGGGGTATCGGCATTTAGTGCCAGAAAAGAACTATTTAGCGTTCTTTTTGTCTCTTGCCATTCTCTTTCGGATATTCTCATCCAAATATTTCTTTCTGATTCTGATCGAGATAGGAGTAATTTCGATAAGTTCATCATCTTCTATCCATTCCATTGCGCTTTCAAGGGTAATAGGTCTTGGTGGTACAAGCTTGATGGCATCATCAGCACCCGAAGTTCTCATGTTTGTAAGCTGCTTTCCTTTAAGCGGGTTCACATCCAAGTCACCCGGTCTTGCAGATTCCCCGATAACCATACCCGAGTATACTTTGTCTTGTGGTTTAATGAACATCACACCTCTAGCCTGAAGGTTAAAGATAGAGAAGGCTACGGCTTCACCGTTATCCATAGAAACCAATGCACCCGGTGTTCTACTAACAACAGTTCCAGAATAAGGTCTGTACTCTAAGTAAGAGTGGTTCATGATACCTTCACCCTTAGTGTCTGTCAAAAATTCATTTCTAAATCCGATAAGTCCACGTGCAGGAATTTCAAATTCAAGTCTTACAGTACCGTCTGGCATAGGTGTGAGTGAAGTCATCTCAGCTTTTCTTTTTCCGAGTTTTTCAATGGCAACCCCCTGAAACTCTTCCGGAACATCTACAACCAAGTGTTCGAATGGCTCCATTCTTACACCGTTTTCTTCTTTCACAACAACTTCAGGACGTGCAAGAAGGAATTCAAACCCTTCTCTTCTCATATTTTCAGCCAAAATACCGATCTGTAGTTCCCCACGGCCTGATACTTTGAATGCTGCTTCACCTGTAGGCTCCATACGCATAGCAATGTTTGTTTCCATCTCTTTTTCAAGTCTTTCACGGATCTTGTTAGAGGTGACGTGTTTACCTTCTGTACCTGCCAAAGGACCGTCATTGACCGACATGATAACTGAAAGTGTAGGCTCTTCAACATGCATAGGGTCTAGTGCTACCGGATTTACAGGATCACAGATAGAGTCACCCACATCAATGTCAGCAAACCCTGCGATCGCTACAATATCACCTGCTTCAGCTTCTTGGATCTCGATACGATCAAGTCCTTTAAATCCGATAAGTTTAGAAACTCTAGATTTTGATTTAGAACCATCTGCTTTAACGAGAAGATACTCATCCCCTTTTTTCACTTTCCCGTTAAAGATACGTGTAATACCTATACGTCCAACAAAATTGTCTGAATCAAGGGTAAATACCTGTGCCTGTGTATCGTTGTCCGGTGAACCCTGTGGATATGGTACTTTTTCTAAAATCGCTTCGAAAAGTGGTGTCATGTCTTTGTTTTCATCTTCCATTTCCCATTTTGCATAACCATCTCTTGCTGCTGCATAAAGGACTGGGAATTCTAATTGTTCTTCATTTGCATCCAGCGCAACCAGAAGGTCGAACATTTCGTCAAGTACTCTTTCCGGATCTGCTCCATCTTTGTCGATCTTGTTGATCACAACAACGGGAATAAGTCCAAGTTCAACCGCTTTTTTCAAAACGAATTTTGTTTGTGGCATCGCACCTTCTTGTGCATCAACTAGCATCAATACACCATCTACCATCTTAAGTACACGCTCAACTTCACCACCAAAGTCGGCGTGACCCGGGGTGTCAATAATGTTGATCTTGTGATCACCATAAGTAATAGCCGTGTTTTTAGAAAGAATCGTAATTCCTCTTTCTTTTTCGATATCATTAGAGTCCATTGCTCTTTCTTGCACCTCTTGGTGTGCAGCATATGTTCCTGATTGCTGAAGTAATTGATCCACAAGTGTAGTTTTACCGTGGTCAACGTGAGCGATAACCGCAATGTTTTTAATTTTTTGCATAAAATGTCCTGAAATAAGGCCTCTTGCCCTATGTAATTTTCGCGAATTATACCCAAAATTTACTATATAAGAGATTTTTATGTAAAAAATTACCTAAATCACTCTCTTAATATCTATCAAGACATCTATTTTACACTGATGTATTATAGTGAAAACCCGTACATTTCATGATACGTTTTCATCGCATAACGGTCCGTCATTGCTGCAATATAATCTGCAATGACCCGTTCTTTTGTACGTACTTCAAAAAGCTCTTTTTGATAGGGAGGAAGTAGATCTGTATCTTCTGTAAATGCTTTATAGAGTCCTTGAATACACTGTTTCCCTGCGTGCATTTTACGTACAATTTTTTGATGTCTGTAAAGTTTCTGATGTAGCAGTTTTTTGAGTTTTTTAAGCTGTATTCCTGTCTCTTTTGAAAATCCTACAGGTAATTTCTCTTGTGCATCGATGGTCACACAAATAGGTGTTTCTTCTCGATATTTTTTTGCACCATCCTTTGAATTATCTATAAAATCCTCTACAAGCAGCTTAATAAGCCCTGCTACAAAACGGTGTCTATAGAGTTTTTCTTCTCGTGTAACGCCCTCATTTTGTACCACTTCATCCACTCTTAAACAAAGCTCATCTTTTAACAGATCATCAAAAGTAATGAGTCCGTATTTGATACCGTCATCTATGTCGTGTGAGGTGTAGGCTATCTCATCTGCATGATCCACTACCATCGCTTCAAGTGAAGGATGTTTTTCTAAATCAAAATGGGGATCTAATCCGTCTAAAAAAGGTTTTTTATAAGGATAGGAGTGTTTAAGTACCCCTTCGAGCGTAGCAAACGTGAGATTAAGCCCATCAAACTCTTTATAACGTTTTTCCAGTTTGGTCAAAACCCTGAACGACTGAAAATTATGTTCAAAGCCCAATGGTCTGCCATCTGCCTTGAGAAGTTTATCTAACTCGTCTCCACCCACATGCCCAAACGGTGTATGTCCCAGATCATGTGAAAGTGCAATCACTTCTGCAAGGGTCTCATTGAGCTCCAACATACGTGAAAGTGTTCTGGCTATCTGACTTACTTCAAGTGAATGGGTTAATCGTGTACGAAAATAGTCACCCTCATGGTTCAAAAAAACCTGTGTTTTATACTCTAACCGTCTAAAAGAGCTGCAGTGGACTACTCTATCTCTGTCTCTTGCATAAGGGTCTCTAAAATCTTTTTCGAAACTAAAAAATCGTTCATCGGGTCTCACAGCTTAATCCTTATATTGCTCTAAATTTATAGTGATATAATTGTATCTAAATTATGATGGAGTGAGCCCATGGAAACAATGGAAATGTATCACATAGAGTATGAAAAACCTAAAGTTACACTTTTGCAACAATCTGGCCTTGGTGTTGCAGAGATAGCTGCAAGAACATGCTATGATAGTTTTGAAAACAGTGAAAATGCATGTGTAAAGCATGCAATGGACGATTTAGATACGGATGCCATCAATAATATCGAGGATTCAGATCTGCTTTCAAACCTTGCGTGGGTACATCACCATCACTCCATTATCGAACATGCGTCTTTAAGCTTTTTGATACAGGGAACTTCACGAGGTGTGCTTCAGGAACATGCAAGACACAGACTTCAAGCTATTTCTGTGAGAAGTACACGTTACACCATGTCAAGCGTTATCAATGCTTTTGTAGCTTCAATTGAGGCAGAAGACGGTTTTGCCTTCTTTTTTGAAACACTTCTCACTTTAAACCTCTTCGTCATTACAGACAAAGCGTATTTAAATATTGAGATCAGAGCGATCTATGATAAATTATATTTTCAATATCAAAGAGACAGTGATTTCATACAGACTGCCGTAGCAAAATCTTCTATACCTTTCATAGAAGAAAACAAAGACAATGCTGAAGCACTCTTTAAAGCATTGGAAAACGGAAAGAAAAAAAGAAATGTGGGAGATGGATTTAAACACATTGTCTCAGATAACTGGAAAGTAGATATGGTGGTCACATTTAATATCAGAAGTCTTAAAAACTATTTTGACCTTAGAGATTCCGGTGCAGCATGGTTCCAGATACAATGGCTGGCTGAAGCAATGAAAGAAGTCACCCCTTTAAAATACTTGAAACTCATAGATAAAAATTATAAACAAAAATCATAGATGCAATATGGTCATCTATTTCAAAAGTATAATTATAGAAAATAAATTGACATTATCTATGATAATATGATATACATTTATGATATACTTTAACAGTGTATATATCTCATACAAGGAGTAGTAAATGAAAAAATTCAATCTTTCATTAGTAGCGTTTTTGACAATGAGTGCATTCGCAACAGCGGGTGGAGATATCGCAATAGTAGAACCAGTAGTAGAAACTCCAATGGTAGAGGAGTCTACAGGCTCATTTTATACAGGTCTAGGTTATGCTTATATGAATATAGATCCTGATAATAGTCCTGAGGCAAATGGAGACGCAGTACTTTTACTGGCAGGATATAACTTTAACCAATATATCGGTGTAGAAGGTAGGTATTCTGGACTTACAGATTGCCTTGAAAATGCCGCCATTTATCTTAAACCTATGTATCCAATGAACGGAATTACACTTTATGGATTGCTTGGATACGGGCAAGTAGATTATGATGGTGGACAAAGCTTATCTGAATCTGGTTTTCAGTGGGGTCTAGGTGCAAACTATGAAGTGGTTGAGAATATAAGTGTATTCGTAGACTATACAAACCTCTATGATGACACAGGATTTGATGGTGCATTACCAAATCAAGATGTTCTGGCTGATTCTATCAATGTAGGATTTACCTATACATTCTAAAATGGAGCTAAGCCCTAGGTCTTAGCCCTCAATAAATTCTCACTTAATTCACTCTTTTCTACTACAATTAAAATTACACTAAATTTCACTATAATACGTTTTCATAATACTTTATATTTTAAATTTTGGAGCACTTTTTTGCGTTTTTTAACACTATTTATATTCTTACTATTGACACTAAATCCTCTTCATGCAGAAGCACTTTCAATTGACAATATCTCTGCACATATCCAAAAAGGACTCCAAACACGTATCAGTGGTCAAAATAAACCTATCATTCAAGATATTTATGCACAAACCGGTGATAAACCTTTATGGATCGGCAATCAAAACAAGACAAGAACAAGTCATTTGATACAAGCACTCAATGATCCTCTTTTTAACTATAAAAATAAATCCTTTGATCAAATATCTATCAAACATCTCTTTTATCAGCTTGACAATGGAGAGATCAGCCAAGCAAAACAAGCCTCTGCCTATGCAAAACTTGACCTTGTACTTACCAGTTCATTCGTACGTTTAGTCAGATTTATTGTTCAGGGTGATGTAGACTGGAACATGGTACAGGAAAAACTGAACAGCCTTGAACAAAGTGATGATATTACAGCCAGATGGGAAATGGAACCTAAACCATTTCCAGATCATGACGAACTTATCTCTGCTATAGAAAACGATACACTCTATGCGTATCTAACTTCTTTGCTTCCAATGGAAAAACGATATAGAAAACTCGTTACACTTTTAAATGATTATCGTAGGATGGATAAATTTCCAAAGATAAAATATAGTAAGAAAACTTTAAAACTAGGTGACAGATCAAGTCGTATTAAAGAGATAAAGAGACGCCTGCAGATCACTGGAGATTACCCTAAAAAAGCACCTATTGACAATAAGTTTGATCAAACGCTTAAAAGAGCTGTTATGACTTACCAAAAACGTTACCTTATCAAAGTGACCGGTATGGTTGACAGAACAACGACCTATTATCTTAATCTTCCTGCAAAAAATAATATACAGGCCATCATTACAAATTTGGACAAAACAAAACTCTATCCAAAACAATTTGAAGATGAGTATATTGAAGTGAATATCCCCGATTTTAATTTGCGATACTATAAAGAGGGTGAACAAATCATGAAAAAAGGTATTGTAGTAGGTCGCATAGACAGACCAACCCCTCTTTTCTCCAATGCGATACGCTATATGGTGCTCAACCCCACATGGACCATTACCGATAATCTGGTAAAACGGGATCTAATACCTGTGTTTAGAAAAGATCCTATGTATTTGGAAGAGAACAATATACATGCATTTAGAGGCAAAAAAGAGGTTGAGGTCACACCAGAGATGCTCGCCCCCTATGAAAAAAGTGAGGAAAAGGTGCCTTACCGTTTTGTACAGTTTCCGGGTGACAACAATGCCCTAGGAAGAGTGAAGTTCATGTTTCCCAACAAATACGATGTCTATCTGCATGATACAGATAATAAATCACTTCTCTCTCGACGTTATAAGATCTATAGTTCCGGATGTATGCGTCTGGAGAAACCTTTTGATCTTGTATCCTTGCTGCTTGAACACGTAAGAAAGAGTTATTCTCAAAATGAGATAGATGAAATACTTGAAAGCAATGAGCCAAAGATTATTGGACTCAGACAAACCGTACCTATACATATGCTTTATTTTACCGTGTATGAAGAAGATGGTTTGGCTTATTTTAAAAATGACATCTATCTGTATGATAAGATCATTGAAGAATCCGTGGTGGGAAATAAAAAGGCTACATTTACTGTACCTAAAAAGCGTATGATCTCTGTAAAAAAAAATGCACGGCCGCTTTCTAATTAGATTTTTTTCGTAATTTCACCCTTTGAAGATGTGTCAGTGCTATAGCCATAGCATCTGTGATATCCAAAGGTTTGATCTCCTTTTTGATACCGAACAATCTTTTTACCATAAAAGCAACTTGTTCTTTATCTGCTTTTCCATTTCCTGTAACTGCTTTTTTTACCTGTAATGGTGTATATTCATAGAAATAACCTACCTCTTGAAGTATCTTTAATGAAAGTGCTCCTCTAAACTGTGCAAGCTTTAAAACCGACTTGGGATTATAAGCAAAAAAGATATCTTCAATGGCCACTTCATCCACTTTATGTGCCTTTAAAATGACGTCTATACCCTCTACAAGCTCAACGATCTGTTCCTGTAGTTCTTTTGCTTTTATTTTGAGTAAACCTGCTTCAATAAGTGAAAACTTTTTTCCATCCCAATATATGATACAATACCCTAAATTACGGCTTCCGGGGTCTATTCCTAAAATATTCATTCACACCTTTGTTCACATAGTGAATAAAATTATTCAACTCTGTTTAATAACGCTATTTTAGCTTAAGTTGGCTAAAATGTTATAAGTTATTCACATTGAGAATTTTAACTTCTTAAAACTGTGAAAATTTATTCACACATTTAAAAATATCAAAGGCATGCACAGATGAATATAGGACAGAAAGTACTTTTTGAACTGAAAAAAGAGATCAGTGAAGTAGAATATGAACGATATATTAAAAACCTTACCTATGATACCAAACGTTCTCGAAGTAATATTGTCTATTTTAATGCCCCCAATATGATCATTGCAAAATGGATCAAAAGTAAATATACTGAAAAACTCATGCATCTTTTTGAATTGCAAAACGAAATAAAACCAGAAATAGAAATTACCGTGGGTAAACAAAAAGATCAACGTTCAGCACCAGCTGCAAAACAGGCTAGCGAAAAAAGCCATTCTAAAAGTACTTACCTCAATCCCTCTTTGACCTTTGAAAGTTTTATCGTGGGAAATTCCAACCAATTTGCCTATACTACTGCAAAATCCGTAGCAGAAAAACCTGGTAAACTCTATAACCCTCTTTTTCTTTATGGTGGTGTAGGACTGGGTAAAACCCATCTTCTCCAAGCCATAGGTAATTATCATATAGATCTGGGAAAAACGGTTATCTATACCACACTGGAACAATTTATGAACTCTTTTACTTCACATCTACGTTCTCAAACGATGGACAGGTTTAGAGACAAGTTTAGAGAGTGTGATCTTCTTCTTATAGATGATATACAATTTCTCAGCAGAAAAGAACAAACCCAAGAAGAGTTTTTTCACACCTTTAACGAACTCTATAACAATAATAAACAGATTGTTATCACTTCAGACAGACAACCCAATAAAATCGCCGGACTGGTAGATAGACTGAGAAGCCGTTTTGAAATGGGACTTATGGCAGATATACAACCGCCTGGACTAGAAACAAAAATTGCCATCATCCAGAAGAAATGTGAACTTGACGGTATCAAACTCGATAATGAGATCGTCAATTATATCGCTACACATATGGGTGACAATATACGTGAAATAGAAGGAACCATTATCAAACTTAACGCACTTTCTTCTATGCTTAACCAAGAGATAACACTTGATTTTGCACAAAATGCCATCAAAGATCAACTGAAAGAGAAAAAAGAGAATATTACGATAGATGAAATTGTAAAAATTATTTCTAAAGAGCTCAATATCAAACCTTCTGATATGAAATCAAAAAAACGTACAAAAAATGTGGTCAATGCCAGAAGAATTGCCATTTATTTGGCAAGAAACCTTACACCCAACTCAATGCCTCAAATTGCTGTATATTTTGGAATGAAAGACCATACAGCTATTTCACATGCGATGAAAAAAATCAATGAAATTATAGAAAGTGATGAAAATTTTAAAGTCATTTTAGAGGAACTCTCCAACAAAGTAAATACACATACTCAAAGTGATACTCTATAAACTATATTTCATCATAGAAAACTTGAATAAAAAAAAGATATAATTTTAGAAGTGAATAAATGTGAATGTTGAAAAAAAGTTAGACATCCATTTAAATAACGGTCACAGCAGCAATAAAGTAGTTTTTCACATATTCATGTCACACTACTACTACGTACTAATTTTATTAAAAATAAGGAGAGTCAATGAAGATAAGAGCACAAAAACAAATTATAGAATCTATACTCATTAATTTACAACCTTTTTTAGAAAAAAAAGATGCAAGTCAAATAACCTCACATATATTGTTTTCCACACAAAACGATAAATGTATTATTAAAGCTACAGATTCAGAAATAGGTTTACAAATTGTTACTGATAATATTAATATAGAAGCAGAAGGATCATTTACTTCACACGGTAAAAAACTTCTCGATATTATACGTATACTTAAAGACGATGAAATTACATTAGAACTTTTAGACAATACACTCATTATCAAACAAAAAAATTCTAAATTTAAACTTCCGACATTTGATCCTAACTCTTATCCATCATTCCCAACAATCAATGATAAACCCCAAATTTCTCTAGATTCTCTAAGTCTCATTCAAAATCTTAAAAAAATCTCTCCAGCAATCGATACAAACAATCCAAAGTTTGAACTTAATGGTGCTTTGATCAATATAAAAAATAATGGTACCGATCTAGTAGGTACTGATACCAGAAGATTGGCCATAACAACCATACCAGGTAATAATAATGAAGAACTCTCTTTAATTGTCCCTAAAAAAGCTATTTTGGAAATTCAAAAACTTTTTTTAGATCAAATCGATATCTTTTTTGATGAAACAAACCTTATTATTGCAAATGAAAATTACTATTTCTATACAAGGTTAATCAATGGAAAATTCCCGGATTATCAACGTATTATTCCAGCGACGACCAAACATCAGATCACACTTCCAAAAAAAGAAATGATCGACGCGATAAAAATGATCACAACTATTTCACAAGAAATAAAAATGACACTTTTATCTGATACCATTATTTTTAACTCATTAAGTGCAGATAATGTAGAAGCTAAAACGGAGTTAGAACTCAATACGGGTTTAAATGATAAATTCGAACTCTCTTTCAACAGTAAATATATTTTGGATTTTATTTCACAAACCAATAAAAATGATTTTACTATTGAATTCAACGAACCGTCATTGCCATTTATTGTTAAAGACGACAATTTTATTACAATCATCATGCCAATTGTGGCATAAAAGGAAAAGCGTTATATGAGTGAAAATAAAACAAAATATATTTTTGTTACAGGTGGGGTACTTTCATCTTTAGGAAAAGGTATTACAGCTGCAAGTGTAGGAACATTATTAAAACATACAGGAGAACGTGTAGGCGTATTGAAACTTGACCCCTATATCAATGTTGACCCTGGCACCATGTCACCTCTGGAACATGGTGAAGTTTTTGTGACCAAAGACGGAGCAGAGACAGATCTTGACCTGGGTCATTATGAAAGATTTTTAGACACGTCATTAACACAAAACAATAACTTTACAACGGGACTTGTTTACAAAACGGTTATTGAAAATGAACGTAAAGGAAAATATCTTGGGAAAACGATCCAAGTCGTTCCTCATATTGTAAACGAGATCAAAGATCGTATTGTTAAAGCGGGTGAAAATAAAGATATTCTTATCGTAGAACTGGGCGGTACTACGGGTGATATCGAAGGTTTGCCATTTTTAGAAACCATTAGACAGATGAAACATGAATTTGGCAAAACACAGGTGATGAACATCCATGTCACTCTTTTACCTTATATCAAAGCTGCCGGGGAACTTAAAACAAAGCCGACACAACATTCTGTTCAAGAACTTAGACGTATAGGTATTGCACCTCATATGCTAGTACTGCGTGCTGAAGTACCTGTTTCAACTGAAATTAAACGAAAAATAGCCTATTCCTGCGATGTAGATGAAGATTCTGTGATCATTGCTGCAGATGCACCAACAATTTATCAAGTACCTTTGAACTTTTTGGATCAAGATATGTTAACACCTATCTGTAAGCAATTGGATCTTGAAAATTGTCAACCTAAGATGGATGAGTGGAGAGATTTGGTACACAAGATCATTATGCCTAGTGAGAGTATGAAGATAGCATTTGTAGGTAAATATTTGGATCTTAAAGAATCTTATAAATCTTTAACAGAAGCACTTATTCATGCAGGTGCACATCTTGATACAAAAGTAGAGATCAAGTGGGTGGACAGTGAAAAAGTTGAAGATGAGGGTGTACAAAAATATTTAAATGATTGTGATGGTATTTTGGTTCCAGGCGGTTTTGGAGGACGTGGTGTTGAAGGTAAAATTCAAGCTATCCAGTACGCAAGAGAAAATAAAATACCATTTTTAGGTATTTGTCTTGGTATGCAACTGGCAATGGTAGAATTTGCCAGAAATGTACTCGGTATCAAAGACGCAAATTCAGTAGAATTTGATGAAAATACCCCAAATCCTATTATTTATCTTATCGATGAATTCATAGATGCGAGTGGTTCAAAACAAGTAAGAACTACGACATCTCCGATGGGTGGAACCATGCGTCTTGGTGAATATGAATGTGAAACGAAAGAGGGTTCAAATCTGAGAGCAGCCTATGATTCACGTATTATTTTTGAAAGACATAGACACCGTTATGAAGCGAATCCTAAATACAGAGAAGCATTAGAAGCAAAGGGTATGGATATTACAGGTGAATCTGGTGGACTGATAGAAGCCGTAGAAGTGAAAGATCATCCTTGGTTCTTGGGTGTGCAATTCCACCCGGAATTTACTTCTAGACTTCAAAATGCCAACCCATCGATTTTGGCTTTTGTAAATGCAGCAGTTCAACATAAAAAATAGATGGTCCAACCATTAACACTCACAGGGTTAGATTCAATTTTAAATAAGCGCTTTGAAGAGGGTTTCCTCTCTTTGCGGGATCTTCCTCAACCTTCCTTATTCAAAGATATGGACAGAGCGACAGAACGTATTGTTTCTGCCATGCAAAACAGAGAAAAAATAACCATTATCGGTGACTATGATGTAGATGGCGTCACCTCTACAACGTTGATGAAACTTTTTTTCGATGAAATTGAGTATCCTATAGAGTGGATCATACCTAACCGTTTTAGAGATGGGTATGGACTCTCTGCAAATATCATACCTCGTATACTTGGTACAGATCTAGCCATTACAGTAGATAATGGTATCTCTGCTGTTTATGCAGCCCAACTTTGTAAAGAAGAGGGCATAGATCTCATTATTACAGATCATCATCTTTTAGCACCCGAAGTGCCAGAAGCCTATGCAATTATAGACCAAAAACAAGAATCATGCACCTTTCCTTATGAAGATGTGTGTGGTGCTCAAATTGCCTGGTATCTTATTGCTTCACTCAAAAATGCACTCAATATCAAAATTGACATGATGGGATATATGGAATTGGTCTCTATTGCTATTATTGCAGATATGATGCCTCTTCAGCACATTAACAGAGCGATGGTCCTCGCAGGGATAAAAGCACTCAATAAGAGTCAACGACCGGCGATCAGAGCTTTTCTTGAAGAGAGTCAAAAAGAGACGATCACATCAGAAGATATAGGGTTTATTCTTGCACCTATACTGAACAGTGCAGGGCGGATGGATGATGCTTCTTTCGCCGTAGATTTTTTAACTTCAACCAACATCTATGATGCTAGAGTAAGACTCGAACGTCTCATAGAGTTCAATACCCTTAGAAAAGCTACCGAACAGTCTATTACACAAAAAGCTATGATACAGGTGGATCATGATGACGAAGTGATCATTGTAGTCGGTGAAGGGTGGCATGAGGGTGTGGTAGGCATTGTAGCAGCCAGAGTTGCACGGGCATGTGAAAAACCTTGTATCATACTTACCCAAAGTGAGGAAGGATTACTTAAAGGAAGTGGTAGAAGTTTTGGAGAGTGTGATCTCTTTGCTATCGTAGACAGTACTAGAATGCATCTGGAGAAGTTTGGAGGACATCAGGCAGCCATTGGTCTTTCTTTAAAAGAAGAGAGCTTAGAATCCTTTAAAACAGAAGTACAGAGAAACTTTGGTGAAGGTAATTATGTGAAAGAACTCTTTGATCCTGAAATTGTAGGAAACTTACATTTTTCTGCGATCTCTTTTAATTTGACAAACATAGTAAAAAAGTATGAACCTTACGGACAGGGAAACAGCACACCGAAGTTTATCTCTACGAATGTAGAGATACTCCAGGCAGACACGATGGGTAAAGAGGGAGAACATTTACGTTTCTCTTTTGCCCAAGAAGGAATCGTGATGCAGGGTGTAAAATTCAAGACACGAGAAATATTTGAAATAGGATCAATAGTGGATATCACTTATACCGTAAACGAGAACCATTTTAGAGGGAAAGTGACTCTACAGCTGATGGTAGATAAGGTACGTGTCTGTGATTAAGTTCTTTTTGTCACTAAAATGTTTTTGATCTTATAGAAGGCTATAACAAACATAATACTCAAATATCCATACTGTGACACAGATAAAGATTTTTGTGCCATGACAAAATGGATAGTGGTTAAAATGAGAACGATATAGAGGACTTTGTGGTATTTACGGTATTTTCTGAAATGTTTTTTTGTCGAAGTAGCTGCCATGAAGAACAAGAGTAAAAAAGAGATCATTCCCAAATAGATAAAAGGCTTATCAATCGTCTCTTTAAAGGCAAAGAGAAGGTCTGCATTCATATCTAAAATAAAAAAATTACACATATGTAAAAAAGCATAAAAAAAACCAAATAGACCTATCATTCTTCTGTATTTAATAAGTTTTTTGAACCATAAGGAGAGGGTTGTGGTAAAGAATAATAGTGTAATGGCTGTAGCCCCTGTAACCGTATAGATATATTTTATGGGGTCAATGGCCCTTTGAAAAATGAAAAGTTCTAATACCAAATAGATAAAAGGTATTAATAAAAGCAAAAAGATGAGGCCTCTTATCATATCTCTTTTCTCAAATCCATCTCTCTATACATATCTCCTACCTCTTTTTCATAACCATTGAAAAGCAAAGTTCTCTGTTTCACAAATTTTCCCAGTACACGTTCTGTCTTTTGAGACCATCTGGGGTGGTCAACCTCAGGATTTACATTGGCATAGAATCCAAACTCTTTTGGATTTTCCTTCTGCCAGGTATTGAGAGGTTGCTTCTCTATAAATGAGATTTTATCTATAGATTTGATGGATTTAAAACCGTATTTCCAAGGTACGACCAATCGGATAGGGGCACCATTTTGGTTTTCTAATGTTTTACCGTAGAGACCGACGGCTAAAAGGGTTAAAGGATTCAATGCTTCATCCATTCTCAAGCCTTCAGTATAGGGGTAAGTGAGTGTAGCAAATATTCCTCTTCTTTGATCAGGAAACATTTCTTCATCATATTTGGTCCAGAATTGTACATATTTTGCACTTTTTAAAGGTTTGACATCCTGTATGAGTTTTTGTAATTCAAATCCTATCCATGGTACGACCATTGCCCAGCCTTCCACACATCTAAATCTATAGATCCTCTCCTCTAAAGCATACTTCTTCATAAGTTCTTCCACATCTAATGTAAGCGGCTTTTCGACCAGTCCGTCTATGGTTATCGTCCATGCTTCAGTGTTCATATCTTTGGCTAAAGCTTTAACCCCTCTTTTGCTGGTGGTAAATTCATAAAAATTATTATAAGAAGTGATTTGTTTAAATGTATTCAATTTCAAATGATCTCTATTTGGATCTTTTTTAAATGTGAGGTTAGGGAGAGGAAGATTCTCTTTTGCCATAAGTTCCATCAGTGTTGATGAAGCTATAATAGAGGCAGCACCCAACTTTAAAAAACTTCTTCTTTGATTAAAAAGTATTTCCGGTGTGATGTCTATAGGGTTAAGCTGTTGCATCATCATCCTTTCTTACTGATGAATTATAGGCTACTATATACGTTTAGTGTGCACTTTGTGTAGATTGTAATAAGAAGTGTTCAAAAAAGAGGAAGTGCATGCATTTTAAAAGTACCCATGCATAAAAAAACGTTAAAACAGATGACGAGTGTTGTATTCAAAAAGGAGATTACAATAAAAAAATTGTAATTTATCTGTTTTAACGCCCATAGATTAGGAATTAATGCTATGGAAAGTTAGTATAACCTAGATAATTCAATCAATATAGTTGTTTCTGTATATTTATTAATCAATTAAAAGAAATGTAGGTAATTTTGAAATGATTGATGATCTTCAAATGGATAATTTAGTTTTAAATGAACCTAAGGCAAAAGCCTCAGGTGTAAAATGAAAAAGGAAGAGAGATTAGATTGGTAAAACCCTGATATTCTCATCCAGTTTCTCTTTTAAGATATTTTCTATCGCGAAAAGTGTACCTGTACTTGAACTTGCACAACCAGAACATGCACCTAAATAACGGATATAAATGTCAAAGTTCTCACCGTTCTCTTTGATGTCCAGGATCTCCATGTCACCGCCATCCATGACAAGCATTTGTCTGATATTTTCATCTACTACCTTGTCCACCGCTTTGATACGTTGAACGATAGTCATTTTGGCAAAATCAGCCCCGGCACCACTTTCATTACCAAGTGTTGCACCAGCAGCCATTTTTTCTTTTTCGTGTTCTTCCAACAAGTCTACAAGATACACATCTTTTTCTTCGTGTCCACCAGGTTTGATACATGATTTACAAAATGCACCCGCTTTTGTGTAATCTGTGATTTGTTCAACTGTTGTAAGGTCATTTAGACGAATTACCTCTTGCAGTGTAGAGAGGGTTACACGTGCACATTCACACACGATCACTTCCTCTTCCAAGCTTTCTATATCTACACCTTTGTATTGTGCAGCAGCTTTTTTGATCACATCATAAGCCATAACAGAACAGTGCATTTTTTGCGGTGGAACTGCAGGCGTATCTGCATCATCACGCATTGCTTTTTCAACGTCAATATTCGTGATCTTTACTGCTTCATCAACTGTTTTACCTTTACAAAGTTCAGCCATCGTGTCAGAAGAGGCAATAGCAGTACCACAACCAAAACTTTTAAACTTAGATGAAAGAATCTTGTCTGTTTCAGGCTCAACTGCCCAGTAAAGTCTTACGGCATCTCCACAACTCTCTGCACCAAAGTCAGCAACGATGAGTTTAGCACCCATCGCTTCCGCTTCTTCTTCTGTGATCTCACCCATGTTTTGTGGGTTGTTCATTAAATCTGTTACTTTATTGCTGTACTCATCCCAGATGGTACCGCCTACTAAACTATCTATACCCATTTTATATCCTTTATTAAATTTTTATCTATTAATGGTGATGAGAGTCTAATCCACTCTCATGACCTTCTGGTGCATATGCATATGAACTTGAGATACCTCTAAGTCTTATGACAGCTGCTTTAACTACTTTGAGTGTGTAGTCTAACTCATCTTGTGTCGTGTAACGGCTCAGTGAAAAACGGATAGCTGTATGTGCCAGGTCTTCTGCTGCACCGATAGCTTCCATTACTGAGTTTGCTTCCAGATCTTCACTTGCACAAGCTGAACCTGTACTTGCACCGATACCTGCACGGCTAAGATCCCATAACATCGATTCACCTTCGATACCCCTAAATGAGATAAGGATGGTGTTTGGTGTTCTTTTTTCTCTTGGTGTTACAACAAATGTATCTTCGATCTTGAGGAGTTCATCTTCAAAAGCATCTCTCATCTTTCTGATCTCTGACATTTCATAGTCAAGGGCATCGATAGCCTGTTCCATTGCTTTACCCATACCTACGATACCAGGCACATTGAGTGTACCTGAACGGTATCCACCCATTTGTGAACCACCATGAAGCAGAGGCATAAGCTCTTTGCCTTTTTTCATATAGAGGGCACCTACACCTTTAGGTCCATGGAATTTATGTGCTGAAAATGTAAGATAGTCAACATTAAATGACTGTACATCGACAGGTGTTTTACCTATAGCTTGTACGGCATCTGTGTGAAAAGGTACATTGTGCTTTTTACAGATAGCACCTATCTCTTCTACCGGGAAGATAGCACCGGTTTCGTTGTTCGCCCACATAATCGATACAAGAGCGGTTTTGTCAGTAATGCTCTCCTCTACACTCTGTGCATCTATGAGTCCTTCATGGTTGATAGGAAGGTACGTGACTTTACATCCCATACTCTCTATAAACTTCGCAGTGGCAATGATAGAAGGGTGTTCTACTTCAGACACAATGATATGGTTCTTTTTACCTGTCAGGATCTGTTCAAAATAGATACTTTTGAGTACCCAGTTATTACTCTCTGTTGCACAAGAAGTGATGATAACAGAATCTTCTCTAGGAGCATTGATACCCGCATAGATTCTTTCCATACCGGATTTGATACCAGGGTGTGTATCACTTGCAAATATGTGTAATGAGTTTGGATTGCCGTACTTTTGTACAAAGTAAGGTTCCATCTCAGCGAAGACCTGAGGGTCAACGATAGTTGTTGCATTATTGTCTAAATAGACCTTCATTCATTTTCTCCTTTGAATAGAACAAAATCCATTCAATTTTATTTAATTTTTTGTTTGTAACGATACTCATTTTAATTAAGACTATTTTAGTCCTAATTGGTTTAACGCATAATACGATGTTATTCTTAAATTAAGATAAATTCTAAGTGAAAGAGGATGATTCTACTCTGATTTATATCTAAAGAGAGCGTTTAAATAGGGGCTGTCTATAGAATGTATAGGCAAGTAACAAGAGCCAAATACGGAGAGTGTCCGTTTTGGTTTAAAAATTTGAAGGGGTAGGTGTATTAATAAGGTTATAAAATTCATTTCTGGTACGTTCATCACTTTTAAAGAGACCGCGTAGTGCAGAACTGACTGTCGTTGAATTGATCTTTTGGACCCCTCTCATTTCCATACACATATGACGTGCATGAACGACTACTGCTACACCCTTAGGCTTGATCGTTTCTGAAATGGCATCTGCTATCTGTTCTGTCATCTGTTCTTGTATCTGTAAACGTCTGGCATAGACATTGACGATGCGAGGGATCTTGGAGAGACCCACTACTTTTCCGTCGGGTATGTATGCCACATGTGCACGCCCTATAATAGGTAGCATGTGATGTTCACACATAGAGTAGAATTCGATGTCACGTACGAGTACCATTTCATCATTGCTTGTGCTGAAAAGAGCCTGATTAAGGATTTTTTTTGGATCCTGGTCATAACCCTCTGTAAGAAACTTCAGAGCTTTGGCCACACGGCTGGGTGTTTGAAGTAATCCTTCACGTTTCGGATCTTCTCCTAAAAGTTCAAGGACTTTGGTTACAGCTTGTTCAAATTCTTCTTCTTTATTCATCATGGTATATCCTGCCTATGTGTCATTCCCGGGTCAAGCCCGAGAATGACGGATGCATTTATTTTTCACATTGTAGCTAAAAACAATTTAACAATCTTCTCATCCACTTTGGAGATAGCGAGTTTTTGTATTTCATCTTCACTGAAGTAGTCAGATTTTTCAGGACTATGCTCATAATAGACATAGACTTTGCAGATGAGCTTAAAGTGTGTATAGGCATGGGTGACTTCACCTAGATACTCAGAGGCACACTCTGGGATCTCCACAGATTCAAATCCCCATAGGCCATGCAGGAATTTACCTTCTCTTTGCGTCAGTGAAAGTTTATCTTCATATACACGGATGAGAATATTCTGTTCTCTGGTGGGGACCACACGTCTTTTTTTTGTAGGGTATCGTGTAGGTTCTTCCTTTCCTTTACAGATGTCACCGAGAGGACAGATCTCACATTTTGGATTTCTAGGCAAACAGATGGTTGCCCCTATATCCATCATCGCCTGGTTGTAGTCAAAAGAATTGACTTTGTCTACCAGGTCGTAAGCGATTTCCCAAAGTTTTTTATCCGTGGGTGTGATGAGTTGATGTAAACGGCAAAGTATACGTTTTACATTGGCTTCCATAATGGGAACCGGTTGGTTAAAGGCGAAGGCTGCCACTGCATGTGCAGTATTTTGACCTATGCCGGGAAGTTTAATGAGTTCCTCTATATCACTTGGCAGTTCATCTACAAGTGTAGCAGTCTTATGTAAATTTTTGGCACGATTATAGTAGCCAAGCCCTTCCCACATCTTTAGCACATCATCCAGAGGTGCTTCACCTAAACTCTTAAGGGTAGGAAAACGTTCAATAAAAGGAATATAGTATTTCTCCAACACGGTTTTCACTTGTGTCTGCTGAAGCATCACTTCTGAGAGGTAGATATAATAGGTTTCATCCGTATTACGCCAGGGCAAGTCCAGTCGTCCATATTCTTGGTACCAGTTTTGGATATTTTGGTGGGTTTGTCTATACATGATGGGATTATAGCATGTGTAGCTTTGTACGTGTAGAATGTATGATAAAGCTCTCTAAGATATATTTAGTGAAAGCGTAAAGAGGCAATGATAGAGAGGTTTTTGCAAAAAAGTGAATGATAAAAATGATACAGAAAAGTACTTTGTAAGAGAGAATTTGATGAAAGTACAGTTTATTTGATGGTTAAACACATATTAATGCAATTTTCATTACCATAAGAGATTCTATTGAACACTATAAGGAAGACGTATGAAATTAAATAAAGTGATATTGGCATTTTTGATGCTTGTTGGAGTCGCACAGGCAGATGTGCATTCAAACATGGCAGAAACAAAACTTACAGCAGAACTTTGGGGAAATGAAGGTAATCAAGCGGTCCAGTTGGATGCGTTGATCAAAAAGTCAGAGTCAATTGGTTATTCTGTGGTGCAAGCTAACAAAAATATACAGGTACATTATCAAAACATGTTCAAAGAGAAAACTTTGGAGATGATCTCTTTCTATGGTCTTGTAAATCCAGAAGCACTTAGACCACTTTTCCTTAAAAACCCGGATTTTGGTGCCTATGCTCCCTTTAACTTCTTTGGCTATAAAACGCTTGATAAAGAAAAAGATGATAACACTTGGTATGGACACCTTGCTCCAGATACGATGTTGGACATCATTGGGGAGAAAGATCCGGAGACAAGGAAAGAGTTTACAGCTATGATACATTCCTTTGATGCATTGGTAGAAAAAGAGATGAAGCCTATGAAATCAAAAAGATTTGAACATACGAAGCCATTACCGAAAAATGGATTGACAAGAATGGTGAAAAAGTTTGAAAGAACAGATGATATAGAAACATTTGTTGAAGATTTTGTCATGGACCATGACGGACGTTTCTCTCAACATAATTTTATTATTGCCGGATTCATTGATTTTAAATTTGAATATGCTGATATGGAACTGGAATTTGACAAATATGATGCTTACTGGGTCTCTATGCTTTGTCACTTTGAATTTTCAAACTCCATCTTTAACAGAGGTATGCCTGAAGCAGGTATGTTCGCACCATGTTCAGTCTACTTCTATATTCCTAAAGGGAGCAATGAACTTCACGTAGGGTATGCATCTGTGGATAATTGGATCAATGCACTCAACTTTAAAGACCAAAAACGTATCGATTATATGAGAGCGATCGATGCAGAAGTCGTTGAAACCTTTAAAGAGATGGGCTTTGAAGTGGTAACACTCGGTAAAGACTGATCGAGAAAGTTGAAGCAAGAGTGATGAAAAAAATTAAAAAAAGGGATACATAGATGAAATTGATCAACATAATATTAGCATTTTTATTGGCGTTGGCTACTGCACAAGCTGAAAGTACTAAACTGGATATATCTGCACCTGCACCTGAAGTGCTTAGTACCTATTATGCAGCCAAAGCACAAGATGCCAAAAAAGTACAGTCAAAATTGAAAGCCAATGGTTTTTCCATTTTGGCTGTGACTGCACCGATCAAAGGTTCTATTGTTATTACAGTGACAAATAAAGAATTAAAAGCTACAAACACTTGGTTGGCAACCTTGAATGTACTTGTCAATGAAAAAGAAGTGCGTGTACAAAATCCATCATACTTTGGTGCAGCATACCTTCAAGACACGTTTAAATATGGTCAGTTTGCCGGGACATTGAAGTCTCTTCAAAAAGCACTGGGTGATCTTTATACAGTAGAAGATGAGTTTAAACTTGCAAAACTTCCTAACTATCAGTTTATGATGGGTATGGCTCATGTAGAAGATACGATCGGAGTAGCTGAAGGTGAAGATTTGGAAACAAAACTCAAAGACAATAAATATATAAGTTATAGCCTTAAACTTCCTAATGGTTCAACGCTTGTCGGGCATAATCTAAGAAGCAGAACTAATAAGTTTCTTGTTAAGATCGATGCAGTACATAATGCACAGATACTGCCATATAGAAGCATCATCAAAGAGGGTAAGGCCGTGATGCTGGACCCTAAATATTATTTGGCGGTTTCTCTGCCTCTTTTAAGTATGACAGAGTTTATGAAGATAGCCTCTGCTCCTGGTAATATAGAAAAAGACATTAAAAGAAGTTATAAATAGTTTGATTTTTTAGCTCTCCAGAGTCGCTCTGGAGAGTTTTTCTAGCAACCCCTTTTCCTCCTATCATTTTAACGCTTATTGGTATTTCAACTTTATTTAGATAAAATCACGTAATTATATATAAAGGATTGTAGTGAAAGTTACAGTAAACAAAGTAGACGACGCAAATATTATCGTAAGCGGTACTATAGAAAACAGTGCTGTTGAAGAGAACATTAACAAGATGGCTGTTCAAGCTGGTAAAGAGATGAAAGTAGATGGATTCAGAAAAGGTAAAGTACCTGCCCACGTAGTGAAAAAGCTGCATGGTGACAAGCTTGCACAGGATGCTGAAGGTGAAGTACTCAGAGAGCTTATTGATGCGGGTATGAAAGAAGCCGGTATCAATCCTGCAGATATGCTCGGTCAGCCTACCTTTAAAAAGTATGAAAAAACTGATTCAGGTATTGATGTGGAAGTAGAGATCTCTACTAGACCGGTATTCGAAGCGGAAGGTCATATGGATGTACTTCCTGCCTTTGAAAGACCAACAGCATCAGAAAAAGATATCCAAGAGAAACTTGATGAGATCGCTTCACAGCAAGCACCTTATGAAAAGATCAAAAGAAAACGTATGGTAAGAGACGGTGACATGGTAGTGATCGACTTTGAAGGTTTTGTTGACGGTGTAGCATTTGACGGTGGTAAAGCTGAAAAATTCAGCCTTAAGATCGGTTCTGGACAATTCATCCCAGGATTTGAAGAACAGATCATCGGTATGAAGTATGATGAAGAGAAAACAGTGACAGTAACTTTCCCGGAAGAGTATCAGTCAGCTGACCTTGCAGGTAAAGAAGCAGAATTCAAAGTAAAACTTCATGAAATCCAAGAGCAGGTACCAGCAGAGCTTAACGATGAATTGGCACAAAAACTTCTTCAAGGTGAAGAGAATGCAACACTTGAAATGTTGACTGACAGAGTTAAAACTCAGATCGAATCAACAGAGATTTCAAAACTTTATAACGAAGACCTCAAACCAAAATTGGTTGAAGCATTGGTGGCTAAATTTGATTTTGCATTGCCAAACAATATTGTTGAACAAGAGATCGATGCAAAGATCAATGCAAAAGCACAGCAAATGAGTGAAGAGGAACTTAACTCTTTCAAAGACAATCCTGAAAAAGTTGAAGCACTCCGTGAAGAAGTAAGAGAAGATGCAGTAGCCTCTGTAAAAGCGACATTTATCGTAGATGCCTTGGCTAAAAAAGAAGATGTATCTGTAGATGATCAAGAAGTATCACAAGCCATTTACTACGAAGCGATGATGAGTGGTCAAGATCCACAAGAAGTGATCAAATACTACCAGGAGAACAATCTTCTCCCAGCTGTGAAGATGGGTATGATCGAAGATAAACTCTTTGGTAAGATGTTAGGTTTAGATAAATAAAACAAGCAAACAAATAGCAACGTAAGTTGTTATTTGTTCTGTTAACCTATAGAGTGTATAGTTGAGTGGATAAAAAATCTATTTAACTATATACTATTTAAAGGCAAAAAATGAGTTATATTCCATACGTTGTAGAACAGACAGGTAGAGGTGAAAGATCTTACGATATCTATTCACGGTTACTTAAAGACCGTATTATTATGCTAAGTGGTGAAGTCAATGATCAAGTGGCTTCTACTGTAGTGGCACAACTTCTTTTTCTTGAAGCACAAGATCCGGATAAAGATATTTATTTTTACATTAACTCTCCAGGGGGTGTGATCACGTCTGGACTTTCAATGTTCGATACGATGAACTACATCAAACCGGATATTGTAACAATCTGTATAGGTCAAGCAGCATCTATGGGTGCTTTCTTGCTCTCTTCGGGGACAAAGGGTAAACGTTATGCGCTGCCACATGCACGTATTATGATCCACCAGCCTTCAGGTGGTGCGCAAGGACAGTCAACAGATATCCAGATACAAGCACAAGAGATACAAAGACTCAAAGACACATTGAATGAGATCTTGGCAGAGCAAACAGGTAAAACAACCAAACGTATTGAAAAAGATACAGAGAGAGATAACTTTATGTCAGCTAGAGAAGCATTGGAATACGGGCTTATAGACAAAGTACTCACAAAAAGCTTTATATAATAGAGACGGTATATGGTTAGAGAAATAGTAGTATATCCGGACAAAAGGCTCAAACTTATTTCAAAAGAGGTAGAGTCTTTTAATGGTACATTGCATGATCTTCTTGATGACATGTATGATACGATGCGTGCACGTAACGGTGTAGGTCTCGCAGCCATTCAAGTCGGTGTTGATATAAGGGCACTGATCATCAACATTCCTTTAGAGGGTGCAGACGGAGAACATGATCAGCCTAAAGAAAATACACTAGAGATGATCAACCCTATGATACTTGAAAAAGATGGTTCAGAAAAATTTCAAGAAGGATGCCTCTCTGTTCCGGGTATCTATGAAGAAGTTGAACGTGCAAAACATGTAAAAGTAGAGTATCTTGACAGAGAGGGTAATAAGCATATGATAGAAGATGATGACTTTCTTGCTATTGCCATACAACATGAGATAGATCATTTGGATGGAAAAGTATTCATTGAAAAACTCTCTTATATGAAGAGAAAGAAATTCGAAAAAGAGTGGAAACGAAGATTAAAAGAGGCATAAGCAGCAATCTTGAACTTTGAATTTTTCGGAGTACTTCACGTACACCTGTAAAATTCAAAGCACAACCTTACGACTTCTGACACTTTTTGAAAGCATTTCCAGTTTTTTGGAAAATGCTTCCTTTAAAATGTATTATTTATACCCCTTGCATGATCATCGCATCAGCGACACGTTTAAATCCTAAAATATTAGCAGCAGAGATAAGATCCATATCGAGCTTATGTTCATCACATGTTTTCTTAAGGTCACTATAGATATTTGACATAATGTCTCGCAGTTTTTCATCTACTTTTTCAAAGGAAAAATAATTCAGTGAACTGTTTTGGCTCATCTCTAATACAGAGACGGCTACACCACCGGCATTGGCTGCTTTGGCAGGGGCAAAAAGAATGTTGTTCTCTGTAAAAAGATTGATAGCGTCAGGTGTGGTAGGCATATTTGCACCTTCCGCAACGATCTTCACATCATTGTCTATGAGTAATTTTGCAGAGCTTGCACCTAATTCATTTTGTGTGGCACAAGGAAATGCTGCAAAACAGGGTATGTCCCATACAAAACTGCATCCCTCCTTATAGCTTTCTCTTTTCACATAAACGGCTTTCTTTCTTTCGAGTGCATAATATTCCAGTGAAGCCCTTCTTTCTAGCTTTATCTTTTTTAAAAGTTCAAGGTCTATACCGTTACTGTCATGGATAGCACCTTTGGAATCTGAACAGGTGACAGGAATGGCACCGATCTCATAAAGTTTTTCTATCGCATGGATCGCGACATTACCGCTGCCGCTAATAGTACAGATTTTACCTTTGAGTGTTTCTCCCATATCCTCCAGGAAGGTTTGTGTGAAATAGATTAGTCCATACCCTGTTGCCTCGGTACGTCCTAAACTTCCACCTAGGGAAAGGGGCTTAGAGGTGATGATACTGTCATAAGAGTTGGTGAGCTGTTTGTATTGTCCAAAAAGGTAGCCCACTTCTCTGGCCCCTACACCGATATCTCCACCCAGGATATCAATGTCTGCACCTATACTGTTATAAAAAGCAGACATAAACGCTTGACAGAACTTCATGATCTCTTTATCGCTTTTATCTTTAGGATCAAAATCGGCTCCACCCTTTGCACCTCCTATATGAAGTCCGGTGATCGCATTTTTAAAGATCTGTTCAAAAGCAAGAAACTTTAAGATATCCGGATTGACCGAAGGATGAAAACGTACACCGCCTTTGTAAGGGCCCAAAGCATTGTTAAATTGAATTCTGTACCCGTTATTGACATGGATGATATTGTCATCATCCATCCATTCTATTTTAAAGTGAATCTCTCTATTGGGAACCATAATACGGTCTATGATATTTTGATGCAGATATTCGGGATGTTTTTCTATCAGCGGTTGTATCGTATCGAGCACTTCTCTTAGTGCTTGAAAAAAAATGATGTCTCCTTTACAGTTACTTTTTTCGGCACGCGTCATGGCTTGCTCAATATACTCCATGTCATTCCTTTGTATGTATGTAAACCCAATTATATTACAATTTGACATATTTTCAACCTTTTTTTCAAAATTAGTGCATCATGATTGTATGAATGCAAAAACGGATAGTGGTACCCCACCTCAAAAGCAAGAGAACCAAGGAAAACAAAGACCCAAAAAAGAGGCTATTGTGAATAGATTGACCTGTGCAACACTTGAGGGTGTGAATGCACAGGTAATAGAAGTCGAAGCCACATTTACCAAGGGGCTTCCGGGATTTACGGTCGTAGGTTTAGCCAGCAGTGACATTCAGGAAGCAAAAGAGAGAACAAAGTCTGCACTGCTTACCAATGACTTTGTTTTTCCTCCGCTAAAGATTACGATTAATTTGAGTCCTTCGGATCTCAAGAAGTCAGGGACCCACTTGGATTTGGCTATGGCATTGCTCATTGCTATGCATAAAACCGTAGTAGACGAGGAAGGACTTTTTGTATTTGGTGAACTTGGATTGGATGGAAAGGTGAAAACAAGTTCCATGCTTTTCCCGTTGGTCTTATCTCTTAAGGAACAAGGCTTGATCAGACGGGCCATTGTTCCTAAAGAGTCCATTCCCTATTTGAGTCATATCTCTGGGGTAGATTTTATTGCGGTAGATTCACTTAATGAGGCGATGGGGATATTGAAGAGCAAGAACTTTAAAGCAAATGTACAGGCATTTTCTTACAAATCTGAATGTTTAACACTGAAAGAGAGATCGTATTATTTCGAAAGAAAATATGAAAGTGATTTTAGTGATGTCAAAGGGCAATCCATAGCCAAAAGAGCTTCGCTCATTGCAGCAGCCGGAATGCATAATCTTTTGATGGAAGGAAATCCGGGATGTGGTAAGAGTATGATAGCCAAACGTATCAAAGATATCTTGCCTCCACTCTTTGAAGAAGAGATACTTTCCATAGCCAAACATCAGTTTTTAGATGGCGTAACACCAAGCTTTTCAGCCTTGCGCCCTATACGGTCTCCTCATCACACAGCCACCTCTGCATCTATTTTCGGTGGAGGCTCCTCTGTAGCCAAGATAGGAGAGGTGGCCTTGGCACATAAGGGGATACTCTTCTTCGATGAACTTCCCCACTTCTCCAAAGCAGTCCTTGAAGCCCTTAGAGAACCACTTCAAGATAAAAAAGTACACATCGCCAGGGTCAATGCCAAGATCGAGTATGAAGCGGATATCATGTTCGTAGCCGCGCAGAACCCTTGTTCTTGCGGTAATCTTCTTTCCAAAAGTAAAGCTTGCAGATGCAGTGAAGTGGAGATAAAGCGTTACCAGAACAAACTCTCTGACCCATTTTTGGACCGTATAGACCTTTTTATTGTGATGCAGGAAGTAGATAGTAAGGATAAAGGCGACATCAGCTCTGCCCAGATGCACCAAGAAGTACTTGAAGCATTTAAGATGCAAAAAGCACGTGGACAGGAACGTCTCAATGGAAAATTGAGTGAAGAGGAGATAGAGAGATATTGTCTCTTAGGGAATAATGCAAGTCAGATTTTAGAGAATGCCATCAGTAAATTTGCACTTTCACATAGAAGTATTGCATCAGTGAAAAAAATAGCCAGAACGATCGCTGATTTGAATGCTCACACGTTGATAGAAAGATCAGATATATTAGAGGCCCTCAGTTATAGAAGAAGGGGATAGATAAGGATCGATCTGTTCAGTATTAAAATACCGAACAAACCGCTTTAGTAACGACAAATCCACCAAGTACCAGCCATGCGAACATTGCTGATGCCGTATAGACCGGTGCGAGTCCAAGTCCTTTGAACTTCGCAAAACGTGTTCCCATACCTAGCGCAGTCATTGCCATAGTAAGAAGGAAAGTATCGATCTCGTTGATAAGGCTTACAATATCTGTAGGTATAAGATGCAGTGAGTTGAACCCTGCCACACCGATAAAGTAAACTGCAAACCAAGGAATCACAAGTTTCACTTTTTCACCTGCACCCCCCTCTTTTTTAGCAGAGTAGCTTAAGTAGATACCAAGAATGATCAGCATTGGAGCGATCATAATAACCCTTGTCATCTTAACGATCACAGCCGCATCAGCCATCTCTTTAGGTGCACCAGGTACGGAAGCAGGTACCGCAACCACTTGCGCAACTTCGTGGATCGTACCACCTACGTAGATACCAAACTCTTTTGCAGTCATATGAAGGAATCCAGCTGCAGGTTCAATGATCGCCGTGTAGAGTACAGGGTAGAGGAACATCGAGATCGTACCGAAAAGTACAACCATCGATACCGCAATAGCAGCTTTATACTCTTCAGATTTCAGTACAGGCTCAGTAGCAAGTACCGCTGCGGCACCACATACTGATGCTCCTGAAGCGGTCAGCATAGAAGTATCTTTCTCCATACCGAAGATTTTGTGCCCTAACCATGTACCGAGGATAAAGGTAGAAGCCAGCATGATAAGAGAAACAAGGAATCCTGCCAACCCTACATCGATGATCTCTTGGAAGGTAAGTCTAAAACCATAGAAAACGATCGCAAAACGAAGAATCTTTTTCGCTGAAAAAGTGATCCCTCCTTGCCATGCTTCGGGAGTTTGGTTATGCAAAGTGTTGGCATAAAAAATACCCATGACGATACCGATCACAAGCGGTGAGATACCCAAGGCCTTTACAGCAGGGAAATCTGAGATAAATGTTGCAGCTGCAGCGAAGATAGCAACAAAGAAAATACCACTTAGGGTACCTTTACGTTTTTGTGGAGAAAACGGCATAAAAATCCTTTTATTCAAAATTATTGATAACATTTTTAGAATTCTACTATAATTTTGATATAATTTCCAAACCATTCATTGAACTAATGAAGTAAATCAATTCTAAAGAAGAGAAAAATATGAAATTAACACTTAGACAAATGGAGATCTTCTTAAATGTTGTGGTCTCTGGGCATTTGACGAATGTGGCTAAAGATATGAAGCTAAGTCAATCAGCGATCTCTATGTCCATTAAAGAATTAGAAAATATTTTGGGTCGACCTGTGTTTGACCGGATCAATAAAAAGCTTGTGCTTAATGAAGTGGGACGTGCATTTTATAAAGAGATTGATCCCATCTTTAAAAAGCTTTCAGACATTGAGTATGAATTTAAGAATTCAGAAAACAAGGGGATGATCCGGGTAGGTGCGAGTACCACCATCGTGGACTATTTGATGCCTGCCATTATCTGTAGTTATATGAGTTCTTATCCTGATGTGAAGATCACGCTCAAAGAGGGTAACACCAAAGAGATCGCAGATATGATCAAAGAGGGAACGATTGATATAGGTTTTGTGGAAGGGCTAGTGCCAGGTTCAGAGATAGTGAAAGAGAAAATAGGGGTAGATGAACTGGTTGTTGTCACAGCAGACAAGAACCTTTGTAAACCATGTACAATCGATGAACTGCAACACAAAAGATGGGTACTTAGAGAAGAGGGTTCTGGTACAAGAGACGTCTTTTTGGGTTATATTAAAGATAAAGTAGACGATCTGAATATTTTCTTGGAACTTGGACATACAGAGTCCATTAAAAGTATTTTGATGAACCGTGAATGTTTGACCTGTATCTCAAAGATCTCAGTGAAAAATGAAATCGAGGAAGGGAAACTCTATAAAGTGCCTGTAAAAGACTTTGAGTGTAAAAGAGATTTCCTGATGATTTATCATAAAGACAAGTATCATAGCTCACTGTTCGAAAAGTTTGTCTTCTTCTCTCGAAAACTGATGATGCAGATGATAGAGGGACAAACAGACTAGCCATTAATGGTTTTTAAAAGTTTTAAGGGCCTCTTGATATTCTCTGGGATGGTTCAGGTTTGTAAAGGGAGCATCTTCATCAAACTCTACAAAGAGTGTATTGGCAAGGCGTAGCAGATCACCCAATCTATGATTCTCTTTTTCTAATTGTGTATAGGCCAAAGGCAAGAGTGACCTTTTATAGAGTCCACAGAGAGGCTGAACACCACTTGGACTTTGTGCTACGATCACATCGAATTTGCTTTCATTATGTTTCAAGATCTTCTCTATGGTCTCTTTGTTGACGAAGGGTGCATCCACACTTAAAATAAAAACCTCTTCTGCTTTTAGTGTTTCAAAAATAGAGATGAGCCCCACAAGAGGAGAGCTCTCTTTATAGTTGTCTTTGATCACTATACAGTCAAAATCAAATTTATTCTCCTTTGCCGAGATATATACTTTGTCAAATAGGGTACTGAGTTTATCCTGTTGAAACTCAGTCAGTGTAGGGTAATGAGCAAAAGGCAGCAGAGCCTTGTCTTCGCCCATACGAGAACTTTTCCCACCTGCAAAGATGACGGCAGTTGTGATTCCTCTCATATGGTTACACGCGCTTTACGTTGTTGATGTATTATCAAGACGGCAAATGCAATAAAAGTGATAAGAGACTCGATTAAGAAAATATATTCTCCATAGACTTGACCGGAAAGTACAGCACCCACTGAACCCCCTAACCCAAATGAGATACCCAGAAAAAACTGTTGTGCAAGTTTTTTCTGGGTATAGAGTGAAAACACATAGGTGATGGCTGCAGTATGGTAGAGTGCAAAACCGATGGCATGTAAAGATTGTGATGCAAAGGTCCATGTGATCGAGTCTGGAAAGAGATACAATATCATCCACCTGAGTGCGGTTATCAGTGTAGCAAACTGCAAGATACGAAGCAGGTTTCTTTGCAGAAGAGGACCTTGGAAATAGTACATAAAAATTTCACAGATCACGCCAAAACTCCACATCCAACTTGTCATTTCAAGTGAGATCCCATGTGCGGTTTCGTAGATGGTAAAAAAGTTATAGAAGCCGCCAAAACCCACTTGCATTAAAAAGATAGAAACCCAAAATGCCCAATATTTTGTGAGTGAAAATGAGGCATCATCTTGTGCTGAAGAATGGGAGATCGTGTCATATCTTGTAAGCATAGCACCAAAAAGAAGGGTTAAGAATGCCACTGCACTTAAGTAATAGAGGGCTTCATAAGGTGATTCAAGTACTTTCCCCAACCATAGCGCAATACCCATAAACCCAAGAGAACCCCACAGTCGTACTTTGCCGTAAATGTGTCTGGACAGAGAAGCCAGAGCAATGGTTTCAACATAGGGAAGAGAGATCCCCATCGCGGCACCAAAGAGAAGGTTTGCAGCAAGATAAACCCAAAAATCATGTACCGTGGCCAAGAAAAGCAAGGTACCTACAAAGGTAAAGAACAAGGAAAGTTGGTAGACCTTAGGGCTTAAAGAGAGAAAGTGTCGAAAAACAAAAGGCAGTAAAAAGCGCATGAAGGGCGCAGCTGCAAAAATGATACCCACTTCCATAGGGGTATATCCCAGATCCAACAATACTTTTGGCAGGAAGATGACATAGACACCCACAAGGGCAAAGTAAAAAAAGTAGTATCCCCCTAAAAGCGGTGAAAGTAATGTGTTGGCTGGTTTCATTTTTTGTTTACAACTGCCGTTGCAGACAAGAGGTCATGCAGTGTTTTGTTGTCTTTTCTAAAAAACATCAGTGCCCAACCCAGAAAGGTGAACAAAGAAAGAATCGCAGTCAGATTTCTAAACAGGATGACAAAAAGAGCAGGTTTCTTTTTGGTATGATCATCAATCAGTGTAATGTGATAGGCACGATACCCTGGTGTTTGCCCCGTCTTATACATAAAAAGCGTCTGCACGATGATCAAGGGGAGAAGTATATAGAACCACCCCAGGAGTTTGTGTTCGGCAAAATCTTCCCTGCCATCCATGACAAGATAAAAAACAACATACATAATAGGCATAAGAAGCATGAAGGCATCGGTCAAAAAAGCTTTGATTTTCAATCCTACGGATGCATAATTATTCTGATCTGATGAAGAATTCACTTTGGGTGTCTGTTCTTGGACCTTCCCTTGTTTGATCTCTCTAAAACGTTGTTTAGCCATTAAAAATCCCAAAGAACAGCAGCATAGGGACCTGAGAAGTCCATGTCTGCATTGAATCGATTGATCAAATCATCACTGTCCAGGTGAAATGCCTTATATCCTGCTTCCAGACCTACTCCCATAGCCAGGGTATAGCGGGCAGAGAGTTCATAATCATAAGCGGTGATATCCCAATAACTGATGGCATTGGCTTCAAGCTGAAAAGAGAGATCCGTGACAGGTAGTGTAAAACGTACTTTACCATAGAGCATCGGTACCCAGGTTGAAAAGTCTGCAACATTACTCCCTTCCACGCTGTGCACATCCATATCTCCAGAGATATATCTCAGGGTAAGTCCGGCATCCGTTTCAGCCCAATTGTCAAGAAATTCATAATAGAGTGTGACATCCGTCATGTCAAGCGACAAGCTGCTGGCTATCGTACCATTATAGGTAGTATCTCCCCATGTAAAGTTATCTACACTACTGCTCCCTTCATGTGAAAGTGTGGTATATCCCAATTTTATATTGGGAATGACAGGTAAAGGATGTTCCAAATACGCTTTTAAAAAGATATCCTGTTCCTCACTGAAGCCTAGCGTTTCTTCCATATCTGTAGCGCTTCCTTTATAAGAAGCATCGCCGTTAGGCTGATGATTGAAAAAACCAAGGGAAATTTCTCCCCCTATCGTATCCGCATGCATCTGACTTAGTGTAAGCAGTAGGTAGAGTGCAAGTTTTTTTACATTCGCCATTTTATTGTAATCCTTGTGTCATAGTAAAGATCGGTAGAAGCATCGCTGACACGATGACCCCCACGACCACACCGATAAAGAGCATCATAAAGGGCTCAAGTAGACTAAGAAGCAGTTTGAGTTTGTCTTCATTCTCTTCGGCATATAGTGCAGAGGTATTGTCCAGGATCTGTGCCACTTCACTTGACTCTTCCCCCAGAGCCAAAGATTGCATAAAGTTACGTTTTATTTTTACACCTTTTGCCATTTGAAGTGCATTGGAGAGTTTATTTCCTTCCAGTACTTTAACAGATGCTTTTTCAAACAGGTCACGTAAGCCATAATTTGCAAAAGTCGCCTTGGCAAGCTGCACGGCTTGGGCATAGGCAACACCCGAGCTGAGCATCAGAGAGAGGATGTACGAAAACCTCCCAAGTTCATGATTTTGGATCAGTGCTCCCAGTACAGGCATTTTCAGTAGCATTGAATCGATGATGCGATGAAAGGTATCTATTTTGGCATAAGAGAGTTTAAAAATGAGGATCACAGAGAGGATGGCAACAATGATAGCAATATAATGGGAGGTCAAAAAGTCGCTCAACCCAAGTACAAATTGAGTAATCGGAGGAAGCTCTTGACCGGTATCTTCAAAAATACCTGTGATCTTCGGTACCACAAAAGCGATCAGGAAAGAGGTCATACCTATAGCAACCGTAAAAATGATGGCAGGATATACCATGGCTCCCTTGACCTGTTTTTTGACTTTGTTCTGCGCAGAGAAAAAATTGCCCATGTTCGTAAGGACTTCGACCATCTTTCCACCCTGTCCTGCAACATTGAGACTTTGAAGAAAAAACTCAGGCAGGGCATAGACCTTTTGGGTATTGAGTGCATGGTAGAGAGACTTTCCCTCATCGATCATTGTTTTCACAGAGTTCAGAAAAGAGACATATTTTTTTTCTCCTTCATGCTGATTCTCAAGAAGCTTGACCGCGGTAAGTATGGTCATACCTGAGCTAAGGTAAGAGGAGAGTTCTTTGGAAAAAGTACTCAGTAGTTCTCCCGGCATTTGACGTTTGGAAAAGGCTTCCAGTGAAAACTCTTTGGTAGGGGTAAGCCCTTCATGATAGATGTTTTGTGTACGAAGTTTTTGCCCTGCTTCTTCCTCAGAACTTGCCGTAACAGTACCTTTGACCTTTTTACCTGTTTTGTCAAAACCTTTGTACTTAAAAAGCATCCGCGTATATGTCCTTGCAGTAAATTATAAGTATTATAACTTTTTTAGCTGTATCTTGCTATAAGAAAAGATGAAACGATTTTAACCCTTTATTCAAAGGCATCCAATTTAAAGAAATAATAGTTCGAAGAGTGTTTATCTTTGAGCATCACTTCATTGACGATAGCAGTAGGTCCGCCCTCTTCAGGAAGGGGAGTGATATTGATTGCTTCAGGGATATAGATTTCTCTACGATTCTTCTTTAATATCTCACGGCTTTTCAGATCGTTTATTTTGAAAGATCCTCTCAATAGTTCATAAGCATTTTTTGTCTCTTTATGTTGCTGAAGTACAGTACTTTCTACATACATAGAATCTTGTAAAGCACGCTTGTTCCTCTCTGAAATGTAGATGATCTGTTCACGATTGTCTGTATGCACTTTGAGTACAGGAAGAATAGCCAGTGAAAGAATGATCACAGAGATAAGGATCTCAATAATGGTAAAAGCCGGACGTAACTGTTTCAATAGAACGCTCCGCTGTCAGATGCCAAAGTACTGTTTTTCAACCAATACTCTTTTGCTTCTTCGGGGGTAGAAAACTTTTGGGGGTCTCCAAAAAAAGCAGGAAGGAAATAGCTCTCCTCATCATTTTTTAAAATGATCTGGGTGGAGCTTCCATTCTTGAAAAAGTCCATGATCAGACAAATTTTTTGATCTTGATACCGGCCGTATTCGATACGGGTCAGTGCATCATATCTATCAAGCGTATAGGCTTGGATATTTGTGAGATCTATAGGATTTGTATAGGCTTCGAATGGAGAGGAGACATCCGATCTGAAGTAACAGGTACGACACTGATCAATGCAGAGAAGGGTGCCTTCTCCTTTAAAGAGTTCTGATGAAATAATATTAGATTTAAGGTTAAGGGGTGTGAGTGCTTTTGGTTTTTTTTTACCTATTTCAACTCCCTCAAAACCTAGAAAATAAACCATAGAGACAATGAGAATAACGATAAGAAGCTCTAAAAGAGAGAACCCTTTGTTCACGTTATATCTCTTGATAGTGGACATAGAGAGAACTTATTTGTTACATTCACTAAAGAGGATATCTCTATCGTTCTCTTCTCCACCCTCTTTTCTGTCAGCAGCAAAGGAGATGAGTTCGAACTCTGACCCTTTGTTGATATAGATAAAAGGAGTTTTCCATGAGTCTTTAGGCAGTTTTTTAAGATAAGGCGTTGCACGATAGTTGGGATACTTATCTGGATCAGGGTTGCTTAAAAGTGCTGCAAAGCCTTCTTCTGTTTCAGGGTAGGTCCCGTTATCAAGCTTGAACATGTCAAGTCTTTTGCCTAGATCGTTCATTTTTAAACATACCGTATCTCTTTTGGCCTCATCCGCAGCATCCATAAGTCCCGGAGCCACAACAGCAACAAGCCCTCCAAGAATAACGATCACAATGAGCAGTTCTATAAGAGAGAAACCGGCTCTTAACGGAGTATTTTTTTGCATGCATGTCCTTTAGTTTGCTTTGGTATAATATTTTGATCCAATCAAACAAATTTTACTTTAATCGAGCTTTTAGATGGATAAAACCCAGCCACCCCAAAACGATGTTAAGCATAGACAAGGGTTTGCCCTCCTGATCACTTTGTCGGTCTTGGCCGTTATCATCGCGCTGACCACCGTACTTTTGAGTTATTTTGAGGAAGTCAAACAGGATGCTACTGAGTCAAAAGCACTGATACAAGCAGATATATACTATAAAAATATAACAAATATATTTCAAGGGTTTAAAAATAAAAAAACCCTTTTTTCTGTACTATACAACACATCTTTGCCCTTACGGACGCCAGAGGGCAGGTTTTCACTGCAGTTACAGTGTGAACCCTTATATAAAGGGGTGAATATCAACTGGCTCGGGTTAGAGAACAGTGCTCAAAAAGCAGCCTATAGTTCCGTAGCACAAGCGCTTTTTGAAGCCATTGTCCAAGACTATAACATACAGGATCCGGGAAGACTGCATGAGATGCTGGTTGAAGAGATAGGGGAAAAAGATAAATGGGTGCAAAGAGAGCAAAGCAGGCTTCACCAAAAAAACGGTATTATATCTTACAAGCAGTTCTCAGATATCATAAGCCGTTACCAGTTTGAGATAGATGATCCGGAGATAGGGACTGTGCCATGGAAAATTTTTTTTAGTTTTTCACCTGAAGCAGACAAAGTAGATGCCCAATACAGTTCTCCGGAACTACTCGCATACCTGTTTGATATGGATGTATCAGTAGTTGAAGAGTGGACTTCGCTTGTAGACAAAGGTACATTGGAAAACTTTGTACGTGAAAATGGTGGAGACTATGAAAAAAGAAAAAGTATTCTTGCGGGCGAAACGTTCTTAGAAGCGGCAGAATGCTCCGTACGTTATGCTGTGGCAGACGAACAGTATGGATTTAGATTTGAATATATTCAGGGAGAGGCAAAATATTTTGAATTTTATGGGAAACAATAAAGAGTTACTTCTTGTACATCCTTCTATGAAACCTGTGTCATTGACAGAGGCTGTGAATGTCATGCTGCCGCCACAGTTCTACACGCTTAAAAAAGAAGCATTGCCTCTCCGATACGCGTATCAGGCCAAGAAGATCGCACCGTCACTGTTTGACGGTCTGCTTGAAGCAGGTGGACATTATGAGTATATGGTATGGAAAGAGGATGAAGCGTGGGTTTTTCTGGCCTATGATATAGAGAAGATCACAGCCTTTTTAGAGAGTAAAGGCTTTGCGTTGGAACACGTTTCCAAACTCTTTTTTGCTCAGCAATCCGTCGACCTTTTCGATAAACCGCTATGGCTGGGAGAGCATGAGGCACTGGTCTCTTTGGACCATACGGTAGTGGTCATCCCAAGAGAAGCTCTCACAGAGGAGAATGGCACTTCACTGGTCTTCAACAATAGTTTTACGCCTAAAAAAGGTATCGTCCTCTCCGGTGCATACGGTTCAGTACTGACTCTGAAACAGGCTTCGATGCTCGCAGCCATTTTTATACTTTTTGCACTGATGTTCTTTGTTGAAGGTAGTCGTTATAGTGATGATTCTAAAGCAGGAGAGGCAAAAATGCAAGAGCTGCTTTCATCCAATCCTGCTTTGCAGAGTAAATATACACGAGACAGTATCCTCACAAAATATAAAACGATCGACAGAACAGAACGAAAAAAACGAGAGATCGTTAAAATGGTATCAGGGATGATCTTTAAAGGCGTGACACTCTCTTCTTTGGAGATAAATGCCAAGAGCTACAAAGTACACTTTACCTGTAAAGATGCCCAGATAACAAAACGTCTGAATCTATTGGCAACAAAGAACAAACTGAAAACTTCAGCCATTTCAGGGAGTCATGACTTGAAGATAGAAGGTACACTATGACTTGGAAAAGATATCAGAATGAGTTGATTGCACTGATTGCATTTGTTTTCATGCTGGCTGCCTATGGGTACAAAACGGCACAGGTTTCGTCACAGGCCCAAAGCATCGCTGAAGCAAAGCACTCTGTGGCAGAGATCCAAGAGGTCGTTTCCCTGAAGAAGATATGGTCGGATACGAAAACCGGTAAAAAAGTAGAGAATCTTCAGACGCTTGTTCCTGCTTCCAAGATCAAATGGAGCTATAAAAACAAAAAGGTGACAGCAAGCTATAAAAATTTAACATCAAGAGAGTTAAATACCTTAGTGACCAAAATCTTAAATGTACCCGTAGAGATACAAAAGCTTAAAATTCAAAAAGTCGCTTCATCTTACGATGTGGAGTTCAAATGCAAATGGTAAAAAAAAGTGGTATCGCATTGATAGTGGCCTGGTTTGCCATACTGGTACTGATGCCTAAGCAGGAGTTTTATTATAAGCTGGAAGAAGAACTTGCCAAGCATGGGTTAGAACTCAATGAAGAGAAGATAGATGAAGGATTTTTCTCTTTAAATTTGCATCAGGTCACTGTGTACTTTAAAGGTATCCCTGTGGCAACCATTGAAGAGATGGACCTGTGTACTTTACTTTTCTATAGTAGCCTGGAACTGCAGGGCCTCCATGTAGATGACTCATTAAAAAGGATGGTGCCGCAAGAGACCCAAAAAGCACTTCTCTCCCACTCCATCCTATCTCCTTTGAAGGTTTCTGTGGATGCACAGGGCTCATTTGGTGGAGTGACAGGTGCGATCGATATTAATGTGCGTAAGATACTGTTGGACTTTAATGAGAGTAAGCACATAGAGATGTTAAAGCCTCAGTTGAAAAAAAGTGAAAAAGGATGGACCTATGAAACATCTTTTTAAACCTGAAGTAATCAAAGGGGTCTGGTCGCTTTTGATCCTGTTACTTGTGATTAAAATGGCGTGGTTCGCAGTTGAAATGCTGTGGTTGCCGACGGTGGGAGTAGAGCATAGTGAAGAGAGGGGAGTAAAAGCCCTTTACTATAGAGTCAAGTTAAGCCCAAATGATGCAATGGCACCTACGACCAAGAAGAGACCTGTTGCAGGAAGTATTAAAGATATCAAACTTTTGGCTGTTTACAATGCTTCAGATGTCACTGTCGTGACAGTACAATACAAACGTACAACAAAAGTGCTTGCCAAAGGTGAAGCGATCAATGGATTTGTACTTGAAGGTGCAGGAAGCAACTATGCTACTTTTCGTAAAAATGCAAAAACCTATCAGATCAATTTGATCGTCAGTACAAAGGATAGTGGAAGCATCAAAAGTGCTCAGCCTTCTGCAACTTCAGCCTCTTCAGAAAATCAAGTTGAAGGTGAAATAGTAGATGCAGGGGATCACAAGATCGTAGACCGATCATTGTTGGATCATTATGCTAAAAATATGGATGATATTTATAAGAACATTGGTATTAGGGAAATCAAAAAAGGCAAAGATTTAGAAGGTTTTAGTATCTCCTTTATCCGAAAAGGATCACCTTTTGCGAAGCTTGGGATCCAAAGAGGTGATGTAATCAAGGCGATAAACGGTCAAAAGATAGATAGCTACAATGCTGCTTTTGAGGTGTATAAAAATATTTCAAATATCGATAACCTGACATTGGTTATTCAAAGAGGTAAAGAAGAAATGGAGTTAGAATATGAAGTTAACTAAAATTGTATTGAGTATATTGTTGGTATTGTCTGTAGGATCACATGCGGAAGAAGAGACCGTAGATGTGAATTTCCGTGACCTGAGTGTAAGCGACTTCATTGAGATGGTTTCTAAAATTACACAAAAGAATATTTTGATCGAAGCAGAACCTAAAGGAAAGATCAACTTTGTCTCAACAAAGCCCATTAAAAAGAGTGCACTCTTCTCTTTGGCAAACTCTATTTTGGGGGGCAAAGGCTTAACGATCATAGACCAGGGTGAGTATTATAAAGTGGTAAAAGGCACCGACGCAGCAGGAGAGGGACTTGAAGTAAGCAGCTCTATTAAAGGGGAGACCATGAAAACGGTTATGTTCCCTTTAAAGAACACCAATGCCGCTGTACTTCGTGCAAAGATCAAACCGCTTCTGGACAGAAGTGCAAAAGTGATCTCTTTTAAAGAAAATAATGTTTTGGCCGTCACGGCAACCCCAAGAGTATTGGAATCCATTGCTAAGGTGATCAATGCAGTGGAGGTAACAGGCGAAAAAAAATCGGTTGTATTGAAACTGAAAAATTCCAGCGTGAAAGATGTGTATGCCAATGCGCAAAATATGGCAAAAAAGATCTTCCCTCAAACGATCGAGAGTGAAAAAGTAGATATCTTTAAAGATGATGCGACCAATTCCATCATCCTGGTAGGACAACCAAAGAATAACAACCGTATGATCAAGTATATCAAGCAACTGGACATTAAAGGGGAGAGCACAACACAGCAAATGTATGTGATCAGGCTTAATAATTCCAATGTTGAAGAGATGGAGAAGATCATGAGTAAACTGATCTCCCAAATGAATAGTGTAGCGATTAAAGCACCTGTAAAAGGCGGTACACCACCAAGTAAAGCCATGGTCGTCTCTGATATCGAAAGAAATGCATTGGTTTTGCTTGCAACGGCAGAACAGATGAAGAACATCAGGGACACGATAAGAAGGATCGATATACCTAAAGTACAGGTGTATGTTAAAGCGAAGATCGTTGAGGTTGACAGCGATATGGCCCAACAGGTAGGATTCAAATATGGATTTAACGGCGGGGCCATTACTTCCAACGGTCTGTATACTCTGGCTGGGAATTTGGGGGCTTCGGCGCTGCAAATGTCTCCTGCACTTTTGGGGTTTTTGAATACAAATGCCACCACGACAGTTTTAGATAATAATGGTAATGCCATTACGACGACGGATCCGGCATTCAAATTTGATGCAGTGGACAAGGTCTTTGCCTTGGGTGCTACCCTTGATCTCTTAGAAAATAATGGTGCAGCTCGTATCCTGAGTGAACCCTCTATTCTTTGTACCAACAACAAAGAAGCAGAGATCTATGTAGGACAGACAAGATCTATCTTGACACAGGCACAGCAATCCACGACAGGTGTCTCCAATGTGGTCAATAATTATTCAAGAGAGGATATCGGTCTTAGTCTAAAAGTAAAACCAAGACTCTCGAGCAACAACAAAGTGACATTAGAGGTAGAAACTATACTTGAGGATGTACTTCCTGGTTCGGAAGCTGCAGCAGACAGACCAACGACGACAAAACGAACCGTGAAGACCAATGCGATCGTGAATAATGGTGAGATGATCATTTTGGGTGGTTTGATCAAAAGAATTGGTGGTAAAGGGGTCTCAAAGGTGCCATTACTGGGAGACATTCCGATCATAGGCGAATACCTTTTTTCACATGTTTCAGATCAAGAACGTGAACAAAACGTAGTGATCTATCTTACCCCTTATATCGTGAGAGAAAGTGGTGATCTCCAAAAGTTAAAAAGTATGCTGGCAGAACTGGAAGAGGTCCAGGGAAGATATAATGCTTTTTTCGAAAAGACACTGGAAGAGAAAACAGGGATCTCTGTGGAAGAAGCAAATGTTCCAGCAAGCAGAAGGATACAGAGAAAACCTAAAAGCAATTTAAGTATCTTAGGGGAAGCGTGATGCATTTCCCTCGTCTCCAGGATGTAAACCTTGACCCTTTATGGGAAGAAGAGATAAACCATAAGCTGGCACTCAAGCACTCTTTGCTTTTCTCTATGATAGATGATGTCAAAACATGTATCGTTGAGGAAAAGACACTGGGTGATGCACTGAACTATCTGTCAAAACTCTCGTTGGATTATCCTATCACACTCGTAGATGCTGAAAGTTTCGAACGATTAAAAAATAAATTTTTAGAGATCCAGACAGGATCCGACTTTGATGAGATGGCAACGACCTCCGAGGAGCTCATAGAAGTTGAGTCTGATTTGCTTGAGTTTATCCGTAATTCACAGGACCTGCTTTCAAGTGAAGAGTCTGCACCTATCATCAAGCTGGTCAATTCACTCTTTTTCCAAGCGCTCCAGAAAGGGGCAAGTGATATTCACATTGAGAGCGGAGATAAGAAGGGTGAAGTACGTTTGCGTATAGACGGTGCGCTTAAAAAACATCTTGATCTCGATAAAAGTATTGTGACCTTGGTCATTAACCGTATCAAGGTCATATCAAACCTAGATATCTCTGAGAAAAGAGTGCCTCAGGATGGACGTACACAGTTGGCAATTTCCGGGAAAAGTATTGATGTCAGGGTTTCCATACTCCCTACCTATCATGGAGAAAGGATCGTGATGAGGATCCTTGCACAAACAGAGCATATCCCAACACTTGAATCTTTAGGTTTTGCAGAGGAGGTCACAAAAGACCTCTATAGACTGCTCAACCATGCACATGGTATGATACTGGTAACCGGACCCACAGGTTCAGGTAAGTCAACCACCCTGCATGCCTGTCTTCAGCATATTTCCACACCGGATAAGAATATCATTACCGTAGAAGATCCCGTAGAGTACAATGCAGACAACATCTCTCAAATACAGGTAAACAGCAAAGTAGGGCTGACCTTTGCGGCAGGGTTACGTTCTATTTTGAGACAAGACCCGGATATTATCATGGTGGGAGAGATACGTGATAATGAAACAGCAGAAATTGCGCTGCGTTCAGCATTGACCGGACACTTGCTTCTCTCCACCCTGCATACCAATGATGCGACGTCAGCCTTAAGTCGTTTGATGGATATGGGCATAGCAAACTTTCTTGTTTCTTCTACGCTGTTGGGAGTACTGGCCCAAAGGCTTACACGTAAACTTTGTGTGCACTGTAAAGAAGAGACAATGCTTTCCCCTGCAATAACACAAGAGATAGGGGTGCCTGAAGAAAAGCTCTTTTTTAAAGCCGTAGGGTGTAAAGAGTGCGATTTTACAGGCTATAAAGGCAGACAGGCCATTGGAGAACTTTTTATTATTGATGATAAAGTGAAAAAGATGATGAAAGATGATTTCAATGACCATCAAATAAGAGAAGCGATGAAGAAAGAAGGTATGAAGACCATCGCTGATAAGCTCAAACTAATGCTTTTAGAGGGGCAAACCAGCTATGAAGAAGCCATACGTGTCGGGCTTATGGACGGCTAAGGTCAATGCATAACCGTAAAGCATTCACCCTTTTAGAAGTGCTCATCTCTATCGCCCTTATGGGTATCGTGATCGTAGCCCTTTTTTCTTCTGTAGATATGATGCAAGATTCCAATCAACAACTTGCACAATACTTGGAAAAGTCTAAAAAAACCACCAATGCCACCAAAGTATTGTATTTGGATATGATAGATTCTGATGGAAATATCACGATTACAAAAGATGAATTCAGCAGAGTCTGCATCGAAAAGACACGCAATTCTCTTTATGCATTACCTTCTGCAAAAGTCTGTTGGATCGTGCTTAAAAAAGAGAATACGCTCGCACGAATAGAAGGAAATGCATACCATTTACCCCTACGTACAGAAGAAAAAGTTGAAATTGACCCTGTCATGACGGGGATAGAGGTCTTTGATCTCTACCATGAAAAAGACAAGATCCTGGTACTGATACAGCAGCAAGGAAAGGAACCTATCAGTTTTATGTTACAGGGTATTACTAAGCCTGTGAAAAAGAAAGCACTTGCAGACAAAAATACAACAACGATTCCGAAAACACCTCTATAAAATATGTCTTTCCCTTCTACAAATAATCTAATGAAGTTTTGTTAAAAGAGATATATTAAATGGAAAATAGAGTATTGGGAACTACAAGATAGAGATATAGTATGGTAAGTCAGTGAAGGAGAAAAGGGTTTACCCTTTGCTCCCTGGTTTGATAGCAGTACTTCCTTCTTTACACATAGGGCACTCCTCTGGAGTGAACATTTCAAAAGTAAAATCATCAAGTGCAAAGAGTGGTACATTATTTGGCAGACTGCACTCTTCTTTTGCTTCGCTCTCACTACCTACGCGTTTACAAAAACCTCTGTTTGCCAGTGATGCGAAAGCAACAACCTCACCACCTAGTGCTTCTATGGCATGGGCAGCTTTTAATGCAGAACCGCCAGTTGTGATAATGTCTTCACAGATGATGATCTTCTCACCCTTTGTTACTTCAAAACCACGACGTAACTCCATACCTCCCTCTTTTTTCTCAACAAAGATAGAACGCACATCAAGTGAACGTGCAAGTTCATAACCTGCAAGTACACCCCCTAAAGCAGGTGCGCACACAGTATCTACTTCAATACCATGTGACCGGATCATCTCTGCTAGAGCATCAGTGAGCAAAGAGGCCTTTTTAGGATATTCAAGGACCTTGGCGCTTTGAAGATATCTGTTTGAGTGATTGCCGCTTGCTAGAAGAAAGTGACCTTCAAGAAGAGCATTTGCCTCTTTATATGCTTTTTCTACATCATAGGATTTTTGCATATTTAAACCTTAAGGATATCAGCTTCTTTTATTTTGAAAGCCTCATCTATTTTGGCTACATGCTCATCGGTTAATTTTTGTATTTGATCTTGCGCTTTTTTTGACTCATCTTCACTGAGTTCTTTGTCTTTCTCAAGTTTTTTTATCTTGTCATTGCCATCTTTTCTAACATTTCTAACAGCGACTTTTGCATGTTCAACCATCCCTTTTGCCTGCTTAACGATCTCTTGTCTCTGATCGCTTGTCATTGGAGGGAAAAAGAGTTTGATGAAGTCACCGTCATTGTTAGGGTTTACACCGATATTTGCTTCTTGGATCGCTTTTTCAATATCTGGCAGAAGTGATTTCTCCCAAGGAGTGATACTAATGGTAGTCGCATCTGTAGCGATAACATTACCTACTTGGTTCAACGCAGTCATCGTGCCGTAATAATCTACTTTGATATTGTCTACGATACCAGTCGTGACTTTTCCTGTTCTAAGTGTCGCAAAGTCTCGCTTAAGGGCATCGATACTTTTTTGCATATTCTCTTTTGTCTGTTCGAAGATCTCATTTACCATAACTTTCTCCTTGGCATTATTTAGGGAAATTTTACCCTTTTTTACCTTGTTATGTATTTAGATAGTATATCGGGAGGAATATATAAAGAAGGAAAACTTCTTTATATAAGGTTAATTTGCAGTGGGTGCAGCTGGTGCTGAAGGTGCAGTATTTTCTTGTGTTGCTGGCACTGCTGGTACCGCGGCATTATTTGCAGGAACAATACTATCTGCAACAGATGAAGTATTTGCTGTAGTGTACAGGTATCCCAATACTAAAGTATTTACGATAAATGCAAAGGCAAGTGTGAAAGTAAGTTTTGCAAGAAAACCTGTTGGTCCTTTTGCACCAAATACAGATTCATTACTTCCACTGTATGCGCCAAGCCCTATGCTTGAACTTTTTTGTAGCAGTACTGCGATTGTGATCGCTATTGCAAGTACGATTTGTACGATTAAAAGTGTTGATGTCATCTATGCCTCTTTATATGATTGGATAGCCCATTGAAATTTGGGTATAATTTCGGCGATTATACCTAAAAAAGTTTGAAATGGCGATGAAGAGCATCATTTCGTGACAAAGGAGAGAACCCATGTCTAATGTTATTCAAGAGTTTTCTCGTTTTGCACATGAGTATGATAGCTATAATGTCATCCAGGCAGAGGTTGCCAAAGCATTGGTAGAAAAGCTGCCTCTTTCACATTATACGACGCTTATAGATATTGGATGTGGCAGTGGAGAAGTCTATAAGAACCTGGAGAAACATAATCTTTCCTTTGATCGGCTTCTTGTGCTGGACTCTTCTCCCGAGATGCTGGAGATACATCCCTCTTCAAAGAAGATCAAAAAAATATGTGCAGATTTCAATAAGCTTCAAACATTTGAGAACCTTTCATTTTCACCAGGGAATCTTCTTCTCTCCTCTTCCGCTTTACAATGGAGCCAAGATCTGGATTTCACGCTTTCTGAGATCTCAAAAAAGTCATCCCATGCCTATTTTGCTATTTTTACATCCAATACTTTCAAGACCTTACATGAAACAGCCCAAATTAGTTCACCTATTTATTCTGAAGCTTTATTGAGAGAGACGATCGAGAAATATTATTGTGCTGAATTTGAAGTAAAAAAATATAAACTTCATTTTGAGAGTGTACGCGCAATGTTTCACTATATTAAAAAAAGTGGGGTAAGCGGAGGAGAAAAACAGTTGACATACAAACAGACCAAAGAACTGATGAAAAACTATCCTTTGGATTATCTGGAGTTTGAAGTGTTGTTTGTGAAAGCTACTTCTTTAGTGCTTCCTTCTGCATAAAAAAGGATTTTTCTACCGCATACAAACCATAACGGACTTCTTTGAAAAGTTCCGACAAGGTATGGTCTATCAGTTTAAAACTCTCTTCAAGGACACGTGCAGACTCTTGGGCTCTTGAAAAGTTTGCTATGACCAAGTCATTGATACTGCTGCGAGACAATTCAGAAGTAATACTCTCTTTTTGTACATCATTTTCTATATCTCTGTATTGTAAACGATTTTGGTCATAAGCAGGCTGAAGTTTATGTCGTAATTGTTTAAGGGCAGAAGTTAAAGATTGATCATCATAGATATAACGATTGATGTCTTCTATCACCCGTATACCTTCCTTAAGTCGGTTAAGATTGGCATCGATAAGACGCGCAACCTTTTCCGAAGTCTCTTCTTTAGTCATCACTTCCGAAGATTCCAAGAAGCTGGAGGAGTGCTGTAAACATATTTAAGAAGTCCAGGTAAAGAGACACCGCTGCATCTACCGGTGAGTCGTATGCACCATTAGCTATGTTCTGTGTATCATAGATAGTAAAGATACTAAATAAAAGTAAGATACCTGCAGTAATAATGACATGCATCATCGGACTTTGAAGTATAAACATATTTACCAGTGACGCGATGATCACTACGATCAGCGTGATGAAAAGCGGTTTTCCCCAACTTGAGTAATCTGTTTTACTGTTAATAGCAAACAGACTCAACGCACCAAAAAGAACAGAGGTCATAAGGAAAGCATTCCCTATTACCGCACCATTACCTGCACCGATGAGTGTAGCCAAAAGTGGTACCAAAGAGACACCTGTTAAAAAAGTGAAGATGAAAAGCATAGCCATGTTAAGTCCAGCCTTACCTCTTGTCATGCTAAGTCCAAAGAAAAGTACTAAAAGTTCTGCACCAAAAATGAACCACTTGTATTGCATGATCGTCTCAGCATAAGGCATCGTTGCATAAGCCCCCGCTGCTGCAGCGATCATACTCGCAGCCAAGAGTTGATATGTTTGTTTCATAAAGCTTACAGATGCGCCTTCTTGAACGTAGCCAGCTTCTACTGACGTATAGTCTCTATCATATAAAGCCATAATATTCCTTCAATTGTTAATTTAATGCAAAGTATAGTCCACGGAGATTAATCTAAGGTTAATAATGGAATTTACTCATTTCCTCTTTTTTCCTGTAACTTTTTGTATTCATCCTGTGCTTCCACTGCCTCTGTCTTGTTGCTTTGAATCTGTGTGATGCTTTTTTCTTCAGCACCTGAAGTAGGTACTTCAGCTGTATCCATGCATGCAGATAAAAAGAATAGGACAGGGAGTAGAAAAAACAGACGCATACATATTCCTTGAGTGTTTACTGGTTAGAATTATAAAATACTATACTTTAATATTAGGCATAGAGAGTGAATTTTATATATAATGATGTAAGTAAAAAAAGAATTTAAAGAAATTTTCATATTTTCGCGAAAAACCCTTGACAAGGATAAAGTTCGGTGCTATAATACGCGTCCACAAACACAGAGACCTAGGCTGAGT